>CAZXQI010000100.1:0-13542 GCA_964643005.1 uncultured Saprospiraceae bacterium
CCGCCGTCTCGCGCTGCTGGCGCTCGCGCGCTTCCGCCGCGGCGATGTCGGCAGAGAGGCGTTTTTCTGCCAGTTCAAAAGAAATGCGGGTGCGGGTGGAATTTTCAAAAAACATATTGGCCACCGTGATGTCCCGCAGGGAGGGTACTTTCTTGATGGGTCGGTTGATGACTTCCTTAAATTCATCGGCTGTATCAAAAATGAGTTGAATATCCTCTTCGGTGAGGTACTTGATACCCAGCAAATGTTTCGTACTCAGTTGTGACAACATTTTTAAACATTGAGGGCTGAGAGAACTAAAGGCTGAACTATAGCCGCGTCCTCTTACCCTTCTTTCTGTGGAAATAGCAACACCTGGTCTTCCCCCTGGATTTCCTGCCACTCGACCCTAACGTAGGCTTCGTCCAGCGCGTCCACTCGTATCCCCGTGTAATCGGCTTTGATCGGCAGGTCTCTGTTAAACCGGCGATCCACTAAACTCAGCAACTCGATTCGCCGCGGGCGGCCATAGTGCTGAAGAGCCGTTAGCGCCGCCTGGACGGAGCGCCCTGTATAGAGCACGTCGTCCATGAGCACCACCTTTTTATTTTCTACCAAAAAATCCATTTCTGTAACGCTGGCTCGCAGGGGCTTGCTGCGCAGGCGAAAGTCGTCGCGGTAAAAGGTGATGTCGAGTTTGCCGTTTTCGATATCGGGGATGCCAATGATTTCGGTCAGTCGCCGGTGGATTCTGGCCAACAGGGGAATGCCTCCCTGTTGGATTCCGATGAGGCAGGAAGCTTCGAAGGTGTCGTGATTTTCTATCAATTGATGGCAAAGGCGATCAATTGTCAGCGAAAAACGCGCTTTGGATAATATGATTCGTCCGTCGCTCATGTCGGCAAAAGTAGGGAGCGGTCAAATTTTTTGAGTACTAATTGCACATAGAAAGTAAAATACCGCCCCAGTAAATAATTAAACCCGAGAATCCCGTGCGCCGCCTCTGCGGTGAAATTATCAGCCTCAGAGAAATCGAAAGTCTTCTTTCAAACCGGTATTCTCGCTGTGGTTCTCCGTCGTCCCTGTGAATTTTAACCGGGCAGCGTGCTGTATTTCTCCACAAACTCTTTCATCTCGTCCACCATCTCCGGCGAGCCCATCGCCACAGTAATGCGCTGGTGTAGTTCAACCGGCTCCAGATCGAGCACCCTTTGCAGAGAGCAGGTGATGGCTTTGCCACCCGCCTGTTCGACTACGAAGCCGAGGGGGTTGCACTCGTACAAAAGGCGAAGCTTCCCGTGCGGGTATTTCCGCGTGTTTGGGTAGAGGAAAATCCCCCCCTGAAACAGGATGCGGTGAATATCGCTGACCATGGAACCGATGTAACGCAACTGCATATTGTTGTCAGAGCAGTGGTCAATATAGCGGCGCATTTCCACGTCGAACTTGAGGTAGTAGCCCTGATTCAGCGAATAGTAATTGCTGCGCTTGGGGATCTGGATATTCTGATGCGAGAGGCAAAACTCGCCAATGGTCGGATCCAGGGTAAAGCCGTTGACGCCTCTTCCGGTGGTATAGACTAAGATGGTAGAAGTGCCATAAAGCACGTAGCCGGCAGCTACGAGTTCCGTTCCCTTTTGCAGGAAATCTTCCAAGGCTACGGGGTCGGAAGGGTCGGTAAGCCGCCGGTAGATACCGAAGATGGTTCCCACCGACACATTCACGTCAATATTGGAGGAGCCGTCTAAGGGGTCGAAGACGACCACGTATTTGCTCTCCTTATCGCCGACGGGCGGGATGGGCACGAAGGTGTCGTTTTCTTCGGAGGCGATGCCCGCACATTCTCCGCTGTTGCGCAGGCAGTCTATCAGCTTCTCATTGGCGTAGAGATCCAGTTTCTGGACTTTGTCGCCGGTCAGGTTTTCTGTTCCGGCAGCGCCCAGAATGTTTAGCAGGCCGGCCTTGTTTACTTCCCTGTTGACAATTTTGGCAGCCACCCCAATGTCCCTCAGCAGGCCTGTCAGTTCGCCGGTGGCAAACGGGTGTTCTTTCTGACGGTGGATGATAAACTCATCTAAGGTAATAATACGGTCTTCCATGATTTAAAAATTTATCGTTGTTCGTTATTCATTGCTCAGTCAAAATCTGGTGTCGATATAATAAGGGAGCATAGCTCTCCAGGTCGGCCAGTCGTGCCGCATGTCGGGGCCCCAGATGTCGAGTTCATGTGGAATGCCTTTAGCCGAAAGGATGGCGGACAGCGTTCTGGAGGCGTCGGGGCTTTCGTACGCTCCCGAGCCGGTGACGAGGTGGCAGTGTTTTTTGCTGCGCAAATTGCCGAGGAAATACTCGTCGTTCAGGTTGGGCAGATAGGCGACGGGAGAATTGAAATACACGTCGTCGTCGTAGTACCCGTCGGTATAGCTTTCTAAGTTGTAAACGCCGCTCATGGCGATGGTTCCGTCAATCAGGTCGGGGCGCTTGAAATACAAATTGGCGGAGTGCAAAGCCCCTAACGAAGCGCCCGTGGTAATAATGGACGTATTGGGGCTGGTCTTCGAGCGGATGAAAGGTATCACTTCATTAAAGACGTAATTGTTAAATTGTTGGTGGCGGATGGACTTGTGGCGGGGGTGCATCTTGCGGTTGAGCCAGCTTTCGGCATTGATGCTGTTGATGGAAAACACTTTTACCTTTCCACTGTTAATTTGTTTTTCCAATACGTCCATCATCAGAAAGCGCTCGTATTCGAGATAATCAGCGGCGGCTGTGGGCAACATCAGGAGTGCAAAGCCGTAATGCCCCCAAATGCCGATTTCCATATTCTTGTTTAAGGAGGGGCTGTACCATTGGTGAATTTCCCTATGCATGTCGATTTTAAGATTTGTGGATGAATGAATTATATAAAAAGGAAAAGCCGATGAATGTATGACTTTGCATCCGGCGGACGAATGTAGCCAAATTACCTCATTCACCAACTTATTGAAAAAGTGCAGCAAAGATATTTCGCTAATTTTGCCTGCCCAAATGAAATTTCGACGGACAGGAAAAAGAGGGTCGGGAAAGGTTCATTTGCCGTAAATATTTTGTTTTGAAGGAGTTAACATATCTCAATAAATACTTTTACAAATACCGAAGGCGATTTCTGTTAGGTATCCTCTTCATCTTTATCTCCAACTACTTTCAGGCGCTACAGCCTCAGGTCATCCGCCAGGCATTGGACATGGTCATCGAGAATATTACCCTGTACCGCCTGTACGATGGCTTTGAGAATCAGGCGCTTGTATTTAATTACTTAGGTAAGACGCTCCTCTTTTTTGGCGTCATCGTTTTGATACTCGCCCTGCTCATGGGCGGATTTCTCTTTTTGGTCAGGCAGACGATCATCGTCATGTCCCGCCTGATTGAATACGACCTGCGAAAAGAGATTTACGCTCACTACGAAGACCTCCACCTCGCTTTTTATAAAAAAAATAAAACGGGCGACCTGATGGCCCGCATCATGGAAGACGTGTCAAAGGTGCGGATGTACCTCGGTCCCGCCATGCTCTACGGCATCAACCTGATTTCCCTGTTTATACTGGTCATTTATTCCATGCTGAAATCCAGTTGGGAACTGACGCTCTATTCGCTGGCGCCCCTGCCGGTGTTGTCCATCTCCATTTACTACGTCAGCAGCCTGATCAATAAATACAGTGAAAAGATACAGATTCAGTTGGCTAAGCTGACCAGTATTTCCCAGGAAGTCTTTTCCAGTATTCGGGTGGTGAAATCTTATGTCCAGGAAAAGCCGATGGAGGATTATTTCTATCGGGAAACTCAGGGCTATATGGACAAGTCCATGAAACTCGCCCGCGTGGATTCCCTGTTTCAGCCCACCATGGTGGCATTGATTGGGCTGAGCACCATTCTGACTGTTTACATCGGGGGGATACAGGTCGCCAAAGGTTCGGTCACAACGGGGACGATTGCGGAGTTCATTATTTACGTCAATATGCTCACCTGGCCGGTGACTTCATTGGGTTGGATTAGCTCGCTCATCCAACAGGCCAGCGCCTCGCAAAAGCGCATCAACGAGTTCATGAAGACCGAGCCTGAGATTGTAAACCTCGCGCAGCCCGCCGCCGCACCCACCGAAGACAAAAGATTAGATGGGAAAGTTAAATTTGACAAGGTGAGCTTTACTTACCCGGACACGGGCATCCGGGCGCTGAACGAGGTCAGTTTCGAATTGCTGCCCGGTCAGAAATTCGCCATCATCGGTCGCACGGGTTCCGGCAAGACTACCATCGCCGACCTTTTGGTGCGCATGTACGACGTGACGGGGGGGCATATCCTCGTGGACAATAAGGACGTGCGGGAGCACGACCTGTACCACCTGCGGCGGCGAATTGGCTACGTGCCGCAGGATGTTTTTTTGTTTTCGGATACCATTTCAAATAATGTGCGTTTCGGGAGGGCGGGGGCCACGCAGGAAGAAGTGGAAAAATTCACCGCTCACGCCGCCATCCATCAGGAAATCGCTGAACTGCCTGAAGGCTATGACACCTTAGTGGGCGAGCGGGGCGTCACGCTTTCCGGCGGGCAGAAGCAGCGGGTTTCCATCGCCAGAGCTCTGATTAAACAGCCGGATATCATCGTCCTTGACGACTGCCTCAGCGCCGTGGATACCAATACCGAAAAGCAAATCCTCGGCTACCTGCGCGACGAAATCGCAGACAAGACGGCCATCATCATCACCCACCGCATTTATTCTCTCCTTGAATTTGACAAAATCATCGTGCTGGAAGACGGTCGCATCGCCGAGGAAGGCACGCATGAAGAACTCCTCAAAAAGAAGGGCTACTATTTTGAATTATTTGAAAAACAACGGGTAGAGGAGGAGGTCTGAGAGGGATTTAATTTTTTTAAAAAATTTAATTGAAGTCTTTTTTTAAAAAAAATTGGAACAAACCCAGTCCCGCCAACATCCCATCGGGCGCTACATGTTCAGCGAACAGAGCCGCCATATCACCGGACTATCTCGACTAAATGCACTATGCCATCCACGCAGAACTGGACGCCAATAGCGATGACGAGGAAACCCATGATGCGGGCGATGGCGCTCAGTCCGCCGGCGCCAAAAATTTTGAAAAGCAGCGGTGCAGAACGCAGGGTCAGATAGACGAGCAGAGCCATCGCCACGATAGCGCTGAGAATCCAGATGCGCTCCTCCCATGTCTCGTGCTGTTTAAACTGGGTAATCAGGTAAGAAATGGAACCAGGCCCCGAAAGCAGGGGCATGGCCATCGGCGTGAAAGCCACTTCGCTCCGCTTTTTGGAATCTTCAGCGACGGAATCGTTGTAGCCCCGGTGGTTGGCAAAATTGCCCCGCATCAGGCCGTAGCCGGTACCCAGCAATACCATCCCGCCGGCAATGCGCATGGCCTGTACCGTCAGTCCAAAAAATCCGAGGATATAAGAACCGGCCAGAAAGAAGGCCATTAAAATCATCAGGAAATAGAGACTGGTGTGCAGCGCCAGGCGGCTGCGCTCTTTGTAGGACATGCCCTCCGTCAATGCCACATAAACGGGAACGGCGCCGGGCGGATCCACGATTGAAAACAGGGAAAACAGGGTGGCTAAGAAGAATTCCATGCTGGTAATTTTATCGGCAAAGATAGAACTTCAGAAAGAAGGGATTTCAGCGAAGTAAGTCCATTTTTCATTATTTTTAAAAAAAATGGCGACAGAAACAGAATCCATTGGAATCCGGCCTTTGACGAAACTCTTTTCTCAGTTTTTTCTTCCGGGGATACTGGAGAGCAGCTCGCGGGTGTAGTCGGTTTTGGGGCGGTTCCAAACTTCCCAGGCGGCGTCTAATTCCCGGATTTTCCCGTCCTGCATGACTGCAATCCGGTCGCTCATCAGGCGCACCACTGAAAGGTCGTGGGAGATAAAAATATAGGTCAGGCCGCGTTCCTCCTGCAATTTTTTCAATAAATCAATGATCTGCGCCTGTACGCTCAGGTCGAGGGAAGACACGCACTCATCGCAGATGATGAACTTCGGCTCTAAGGCCAATGCTCTGGCAATGGCGATGCGCTGGCGCTGTCCTCCCGAAAACTCCGCCGGCAGCCGGTCAAAATGTCCGGCCTCAAGTCCTACCCTTTCTAAGAGTTGCAGCGCCCTGTCGCGGCGTTCTTTTTCCGTATTATATATATGGTGTACTTTCATCGGCTCCATGACGGCTCTACCGACGCTCATACGGGGATGGAGGGAGCTGTACGGATCCTGAAAAATAATCTGCATGTCCTTGCGCAGGCTCTTCCATTCGTCCGCCGGGAGTTTTTCTAAATTTTTATTTTCAAAAAAAACCGCCCCTCCCGTGGGCTGGAGCAGGTGAAGGATACTGCGGCCAAGCGTCGTCTTGCCGCTGCCCGATTCTCCAACGAGGCCTAAGGTTTCCCCCTTAAAGACGTCGAAACTCAGGCCGTCCACGGCTTTGACGTATTGCGTCGCTTTGCCCAAAAAATTGCGCTTTGCCGCAAACCAGACGCGCAGGTCTCTGACGGAAAGGAAGGGAGTTTCCTCGGAAGCGCCTGAAGAGGAGGAGGAGGCCGGTGGAGCGGCGCTTAATTCAATCGGATCCGGCTGATTCCGCCGCCTGAATTCCGCCATTAATTCCTTGGTGAAAGGGTGTTCCGGTTTTTGAAAAATATCCTCTACCTTGTTCTGTTCGACAATTTCCCCCTGCCGCATGACCAGTACCCTGTCCGCTACCTCCGAAACGACGCCGAGGTCATGGGTGATGAAAATCGCGGAGCCTCCCCAGTCGCTTTTTAGTTCTTTCATCAGTTGGAGGATGGCGCCCTGTGCGGCGACGTCGAGGGCGCTCGTGGGTTCATCGGCGATGAGGAGAGAGGGCCGGCAGCATATCGCCAGGCTAATCATCACCCGCTGGCGCTGGCCGCCCGAAAGCTGGTGCGGGTAACTGCGATAAATGCGCTCCGGCGTCGCCAGTTTCACCTTTTCAAAAAGCTCCAATACTTCCCGCTTTGCCTCGGAAGGGCTGAGTTTCCGGTGCTGTCGAATGGCCTCCGCCACCTGTTCTCCACAGCGAAAGACGGGGTTGAGCGAACTCATCGGCTCCTGAAAAATCATAGCAATTTCAGCGCCCCGAATTTTGCGTAGCTCCTGCGGCGACAGCTTCGCCAGGTTGCGGCGCCCACCCGCTTTCGACTGGAAAAGGATTTCGCCGCCTTTTTGCTTTGCGGCGTCCGGCAGCAGACCTAAGATAGAAAGAGCCGTCACCGATTTCCCTGAACCCGATTCGCCCAGGATTCCCAGCGTTTCCCCTTTTTCTAAAAAAAAGGAAATGCCCCGCACGGCCTTCACCGCCCCCTCCCCCTCATCCGAAGGGAATTCTATTTCTAAATGATTAATTTCTAATAACTTAGAGTCTGCCATTTCGGTCAGTTAAAAATCAGCTTTAGCTTTTTGACAGACAAAGAACGCATACTTTCGGCAGATTCAGGGGAATCCACTCTCGCAGGAGGGATTCATTTTAAAAAAAAATAAATCGGCGGGAAGGGCATTTTTTTGTCTGAAAGAGAGGGAAGGAATTGCGGAGAAGGCGCCCATTTAACATTTAGGAGAAAAGTCATTGTATTCCTCCGCCTTTCTTCAATACATTTGCACACTCAGTAAAACGAATAACTAAAAAAACTCAACCATGCAGGCAGATTCAATTAACATCTGGGTATTTCTCACCATCTTTATTATCGCCATGATGGTGTTTATCGGAGGTTCCCTGACCCTTTCCAACGCCAGAAAAAAGCTGCACATCGGCCTATCCCGGAGCCATACGGAACAGGACGAGTCGGAGGCCTAGTTTGCGTAGCGACTCCGCCATTTTTTTATAGAACGAGAAAAAAGTTTTCCGGGGAAAACCCATCCGACCAAACACCTCTGTATTTGGAGCATGTCTTTTTTATTTGTTTCAAAATAATTATTCAAAAAGACGAATATGGCATTCGCCAGGTTTGATGGTAAGTTCCATCTCATTATTTGGCAGTTGAGTTTGCTTTTACTTTCTCTGTCGGCAGGCGCCCGGGATCTACAGTCCGATACCACCCGGCAGGTTCGTCCGACCAAAGCCGGCTTTCTGCGCACCTCTCTCCAACGCGGGCATATTCTGCGGCATCAGCCATTTTTGCAAAATACCAATGAAGAGGGAAGAGAATTCAGGACGGCCAATGCCCTGGCTTTGGAATATGGCTGGACGCTGAGCGGGGGGGGAAAATGGGACGGGATTTATCGCCAACCGGGTCTGGGGATAGGACTTCAGCACCTGCATATCGCCCATCGGGATGAACTGGGTCACCCCACCGCCGTTTATGGGTTTTACGATGGCCATTTTTTTAAAACAAAAAACTTTGAACTAAACAGCCGGCTGTCGGCGGGGCTGGCCTTTGCGCCCAGAGCTTTCAATCCGCAGGATTCTACTTCCAACGATATCTTCAGCACCCGGCTGAATTCCTTTCAGGGTCTTGGTCTGGGTCTTGCCCTTCGACTTTCCGATGCTGTTTACTTAGAGCCGGGATTCCTCTTTATCCATTACTCCAACGGCAATACTAAGGAGCCGCAAAAGGGGCTGAACGTCAGCGCCTGGAGCCTCAGCCTGCGCACGCTCCTGCACGATAGTCCGGCGCCTGCAAATGTCCCAGTGGCTGAGTCTTATCCAAAGCATCAGGCGATTACTTTCCTGTCGCTGGCGCCCCGTCAGATTGATTTCATTGACGACGGCTCCCGATTCCACGAGACCTACGACCTTTATTTTCTCATGGCCAATCTCCATCTGAGCTACAACTACGCCGTAGCGCGGCGATTCAGGCTGGGTCTGGGTTTTGATTTTTTCTTCGACGGTACCAATGGAATGAAAGAAGCGGCGGTCTTAGGTAAGCCTCAAAGGGGCGCCGTTCCATTTCGGGATAAGGCGGGGTTTGCCGTATTTGCCGAAGGCGAACGCGAACTCTACGGGCTGACCATCGTGGGCGGCGTGGGCTACATTCTGGCTCAAACCCGGTTTGAAAGTTCGACGCCTCAACTCGAACAGCGACTTGGTTTTAAATATCATTTTTCTCAACGCATTTTTGCGGGAGTCAACATCAGGGCTTACAACTTCAGGGCTGCCAAAGCCATCGAGTTCAATGTCGGATGGAGGCGGCTTTGGGGCGACGCGCAGAGTTCCGGATAAAAAAGGAAATGGGAAATACCGGCTTTAGCTCAGAATGAATGCTGCGATTCGCTGAAAATCGGAAGTTTTTGAATTTCTAAAAAAGCAGGCTTTTTCCCCTGTTAAACTTTTCATTGGCTAAAAACATTGGCTTCTTTTTTGGCGAAATTTGCCGCCGCTTTTAAACAGTCTGTTTCTTATTTATTTTTTAAAAAAATTAAAACCTGTGATTTCATGGCAAAACCCATTGCTAAAAACCCAAAAAAGTCCGGTTCAACATCCGCAAAAAAGAAAAAGAGCAGCGTCAACATCTACCGGATTCTCATCATCGGCGCCATGAGTCTGGCACTGATAGGTTTAGTGCTTCCCAATTTAATGCAACTGTTCAGGGGCGGAAGCGAACGGGGCGCCTACCCTATTTCTTCCAACGAGATTCAAAATAAGACCATGCCCGAACCTACATTTCAAAAGGAAGGCGAACTGTCCTTCATCAGCGGCGAAAGCGGCGAGGCTCTGGCTCGCATTGAGATAGAGAAAGCGACGGATGAAAGAGAACGGCAGTTCGGCCTCATGTTTCGCCGCTCTATGGATGAGTTTCAGGGAATGCTTTTCCTTTTCGAAGAATCCGAAGCGAGGAGTTTTTGGATGGAAAACACGTATATCCCGCTCGACATCATGTTTGTGGACGAAAACAACACCATCCTGAATATCCACCACAACGCCACGCCTCTGTCTAAGCAATCGCTACATTCAAAAGGGAAGGCCAAATACGCGGTAGAAGTCAATGGCGGCTTTTCTGAAAGACACCAAATCAAAGCGGGGGATAAAATCAACTGGAACTGAGTCATGCGACTTCTGCCCAGGGAGTTCCCGCTGCTGTCGTAGATTTTACCACAGATTTTTTTTGCCAATTTTTCGGAGAGGGTTTAAGCGATTCGCGCTCTTTTACAGTTTCCTGACAAAAATCACCTTTGGAGACTGACTTTCCTGCAATGCCTGCCTTTTAGGCCAGGGTAAATTTGAGCCGTTGCCCGGCAACTATTTTTTCACCGTAATTACAAGAAAGTCATGAACCTGCCCAGATCTTTTTACAACACCACATCGCTCGTCGGCGTCCTCATCGCCATTTTGAGTTTGTTGCTAATTATTTTTCTGTTTGTTTTAGCCGTCTTCTTCGATATGGGTAGCACCTATATGGGTTTGTTTATCTATATCGTCATGCCTGCCTTATTAGTACTGGGGCTTTTGCTCATTCCCTTCGGCATGTGGCGCGCCAGGAGGCGGGCTAAAAGACTGGGGACAGAGTTAGAGGGGCGCTGGGATGTCATTGACCTCAACAATTCCAGGCATCGGAATGCCATGCTCGTTTTTTCTATCGGCTCCCTCATCTTTCTGGCGCTGACCAGTTTTGGCAGTTACGAGGCTTTCCACTACACGGAGTCCGATGAGTTTTGCGGTACGCTGTGCCACAAAGTCATGGAGCCGGAGCACGTGGCTCACCAACACTCCGAACACGCCAGTGTAAAATGTACGCAATGCCACGTAGGACCCGGCGCAGACTGGTACGTCCGCTCCAAAATATCGGGTCTGTATCAGGTCTATTCCGTCATGTTCAATAAATTCCCCCGACCCATTGAGACGCCGGTTCACAACCTGCCGCCGGCAGAACTCACCTGCCAGCAATGCCACTGGACGGACAAAGTCTATCCCGACCAGCTCAGGCAAATCAAACGCTACCTCGCCGACGAGGACAACTCGGAGTGGAATATCAGCCTTCTGACGCCCATTACCTACGACCCCAACAGCGGTGGCCACAGCTCCGGCGTACACTGGCACAACAATCCGAACGTGAAAATCGAATACGCCGCCCGCGGCAAAAACCTTCAGGAAATACCCTGGGTGCGGTACATCAACTTAGCCTCCGGCGATACCATTCTCTATATTGACGAAGACGACCCATTCGAAGACGAGGACTTTGCAGCCGCAGAAATCAAGTCTATGGGCTGTATTGACTGCCATAACCGACCCGCTCACAAGTACCTGGTACCGCAGGAATTCTTCGATAAATCAATGACTTCCGGCGAGATTCCCAAAGACCTGCCCGAAGTCAAGAAGGCCGCCATGGAAGTTTTCTATTCCGAAACCTTCGATACGAAAGAAGATGCGCTGCAAATATTTACCGACAGGCTCAACGAGTTTTATGAAGACAACTATCCCGAAATCTTAGCTGAAAGAAAAGCCGATGTTGACAAAGCGGTAAAAGGCATCATGGCCGGGTTCAACCGGAATTACTTCCCCTACATGCAGGCCAAATGGGACGCCTACCCGGACAACATCGGCCACAAAGAATTTGAAGGCTGCTTCCGATGCCATAGCGGCAGACACAACAGCGAATCCGGCCAGACGATTTCGCGGGATTGCCAGCTCTGCCACACCATCGTCAGACAGGGAACAGTCGACGATTTCGAGGTGGCGCCCTACGGCGGCTCGCTGGAGTTCAAACACCCGGTCAGGCTGAAAGGCAACTGGTTAGAAGGTTCCTGCACTGAGTGCCACAGCTTCCTGTATGAATAGTTCCAAAACAGGAAGAAACACACACTACCGGACATTTTCAAAAATTGCATGATTTCTAAAAATGTCCGGTAGTGTGTGTTCATCGTTATTTTTTAAGCAAAAGCAGTAATATTTTTTTTGGAAATCAGCGGTTTAGTGACAAACAACTCTATTACAATACCGGACATTTTATAGATAAGACGAAAGGTCTGCATCAGGCGGGTTGTCAGAGGCAACTATCAACCATTTTACAGCATTCTCAAAGTCCTTTTTCCGAAAATAAACCATACCTAAACGGTAAGCTGCAACAAAGTCTCCTGGGTGCAGTTCCAATGTTTTAGAAAAGTCTTTTGCTGCTTCGGTGTCGTTGCCCATATTTTCATACGCAGTTCCTCGCATAGTGTAGAATTTCTGGTTAGATGCTTGGGCATTAATGGCTTTTGGAAGTCTGTTACCGCACCTGAATAATTTTGTTGCTGATAATTGTCAAGCCCTCGTTGAGAAAATACCATTGCATCAGCATTGATTTCAACTTCCTTTCCCTAAATGTTCATTTTTTCGGGGATGCCTTTCTTTTTAAACAGGTCGTCAAACAGTCCCATATTATTATTTTGTTTCTTTGTCCTGCTTACTCTATTCGGTTTTCAGCGTCTCCGTTCGCACGTCCGTAGAATGCCCGTTAACGTTGTGGGCACTCACGCTGTGCCCGCCGGAGTGTTGGCGGTTGCAGGTGGGGAGGCTGGCGGGCATAGGCGTGAGTGCATTGATGACGGAATTTCATGTATTCATCTTGCCATGATTTTATTTGATTCATCTCCGATTCTTATCCAATATATCCCACTCGATAGTTCTGGCAAATTCAACTTCATCCCATCGAATACCACGGTTTTCTTTGCGAACACTTTCTGCCCGACGGAACTAAAAATTTCGACGCTTCCTGCTTCCGCCAATTGAGAACTAAATTTTATGGTCAATTCCCTTCCTCCTTCCGTCGGGTTTGGGTAAATCCAAAATCGTCCGGTTGATGTTGGCCCGGCAATATTTATGCAGTGGGCATCCGATGCCAACAATCCTGGCCTGAAAAGCTCAATCGTAGCATGCATCCTTTCCATCTGCCCTTCGGTAAACATGACCATGCAGCCGTCGTCCACATAGTCCATGAAGTTCATGAACATGTCGTCGCTGCCACAGGTGGCCTGCGGGTGGGTAGGGCAGCCTTCGTACGCATGGAGTTGGAGGGGTGTGTCTGCCACCCTGTCATCTGTTTCACAGGCTTCGTCATCTCCCCATGTATGGCTCAAGCCGAAGAAATGCCCAGCCTCGTGCACCGTTACCCGCCCCAAACCATATCTTTTTGATTCATTTCCACCGAAGTATTTGGGATGGATAACCAAGCCATCCCTATCTGGCGAAACAAGACCCGGATAGGAGCCATACCCTGTAAGGAACCCTCCGGTATTGGCTACCCATATGTTTAAATACTTTTCTGTGTCCCATGCGTCACTGCCGCCCAATGCGGTCGAGAAAAGTTCATTCTTTATCCCTATTTGAATGATTTCGGTTTTCATTCTAATGATGCCGGATGTAGGAAATCCCTCGGGGTCAACTGCGGCAAGGCAAAAACGGATGCCGCTTCGTGCCGCAAACGGCTTGAACTCTTCGGGAGCATTTCCCAAATCTTCGTTTTCACCATTGAAATCACGGTTCAACGCTTCGATTTGGGAAAATACCCGTACATCGCTGACATTTTCTTCTGCGCTGCTCCAAATGATATGGATTACGACCGGGATAAC
>CAZXQI010000101.1:0-13522 GCA_964643005.1 uncultured Saprospiraceae bacterium
TCAGGCCTGAATCTGGATGAGACATTCAAACTTATTGACATTAATGCACAGGCTTTTATCATAGTATTGTCAAAATCAATAGCTTTGCACCCGCTTATTTTTAATTAACTTAACCTATCCAAATCATGAAAAGAAGTTTGAAAATCATGTTGTTGTTGGTAGCGGGCGGATTCCTGTTGCCGGCTTTTGTGAGTAGCGAATCATCTACGGCTGCGGCAAAGCTCAAAATGCCTAAGAAAGTAAATTCCGTTTTACAGGACAAATGCTATATGTGCCACAACTCCAAGGCTCAAAGCCCCAAGGCGGTGGCGGGACTCAACCTGGATGAGCTGACTACATTGTCCTTAGATAAGCAGTTGAAGGAAGTGCAAAAGATTCAGCGCGTGGTAGATAATGGTTCCATGCCTCCGGGCTGGTTCCTGAAAGACCACGCCGATAAAAAGCTGACGGACGCCGAGGCGACTACTTTGAAAAAATGGGCTTCCAAGTCTGTCAAAAAATTGTCTAAAAAGCTGAAGTAAGATTGGAACTTCGCCAAATAAAGAAATTTGAGGGCTGTTTTTCGTGTCTCCATCGAGAAGTAGCCCTTTTTCTTTTTTAAATTTTTTAAAAAAATAAAAAAGGAGCGGCTGGGGGAGGCATAACTATCAATTTCAAGCCGATTCCTTCCATGAAATCAAAGTTTCTTTATTTTTGCGCCACTTTTGAAAAACCTTGTCTGAATTGCTGCGTAGAAGCGGTGGATTTCAGTATATTTTGCATAAAAAAAATCTAAAATCATACGATGGCACAACGTAAGAAAGCTAAGAAAAAGCAGGACGACGTCCTGATTGATATTACCGAGGTGACCGGCCAGGCCGGCGATTTCCTTGAAAAACACCAGAAGCAGGTGATGATAGCGGTTTCAGCGCTCATCATTATCGTGGGCGGTTATATGCTCTTCCACAACTTTTATCAAAAGCCCCGGCAGAAGGAAGCTGTCGAGCAAATGGCTCAGGCAGAATGGCAATTTGGCCGGGATTCTTTCAATCTGGCGCTCGCCAATCCAGGCGGCGGCTTCCCGGGTTTTGCCGAAATCGTCAAAAAGTACAGCGGTACGGACGCAGGCAATGCGGCTTTGTACTATGCCGGTATCTGCTGCCTGAATGTCGGGCAATTTGACGCTGCTATTTCATACCTGAAAGATTTCAGTCCCAAAGGCGAACTTCTCCCTGCCATGAAGGAAGGGGCGCTCGGCGACGCCTGGGCTGAAAAAGGCGACTTAGACAAGGCGCTGGGTCTTTATAAGAAAGCGGCTAATATGGAAGACAACGACGCCATTACGCCCTACTACCTTAAAAAGATGGCGCTGCTCAGCCAAAAGCAGGGCAAAAATGCCGAAGCCAAAAAGGCATGGGAGCGCATTAAGAATGATTTCCCTTCCGCTGTGGAAGCCAGAGAGGCTGAGAAGTATTTGATTAGTTTGTGAGCGGGAGCCGGAGGGCGAGGATGAAGCTCCGGAGCCGACGGCTGAGGGGAACCTGTAAAAGATAAAAGGCAATAGTGAAAAAAAAGCCTGTCAGCGAGTATGCCGACAGGCTTTTTTTTATTGGACAGATGTTATTTCTGCTCGATGGTTTTGATTAGCATTCCCTTTTTTACCGAATCCTTTAAGTCCATTCCGTTTAGGATGGCCAGTTCTTCGTAGCGGTTAGCCGGGACATTGAGTTGTCTGAAGGCGTCGGTCAAGGTTCCGTCTTTGGCGATAGTCTCTATTTTGATTCGCTCGGGCTTGACGTTGATTTTGCTTTGGTCGGCGAGGGCTTTGAAGTTTCTGAAAGTATTTTGGAAGACCGGTTGGTAGGTGTTGAAATTTGGGGTTTCTGAAAGACCTGCCAGTTTGTAAACTAATCCATTGTACTGAATCAGGTA
The DNA here is from genome assembly GCA_964643005.1 of uncultured Saprospiraceae bacterium. GTDB lineage: Bacteria > Bacteroidota > Bacteroidia > Chitinophagales > Saprospiraceae > UBA6168. The sequence continues at coordinate 1,912 of CAZXQI010000101.1, forward strand.
CATCAGCAGGCGAATTTGCGGATTCAGGTCTGCCGTGATTTCAATGGCCCGATTTCCATTCAGGTCTAAACTTCGCTGGTTGATGACCCGCAGGCTGTCTTGGGAGACGGCCATCTGGGCGGCGCTTTCGAGCGTGCCATTTCCTCCGATGCTCAGGATGATGGCGGCGTTGCCGTCTCTGGGGGCGATTTGCACTTTCGAGGGCGTGTTGATTGTCTCCCAGCCGGAAGGGATGGGGAACTGGAACTTCATCTCGGGGTGGTAAAACACGTTGTTTTGGACGTAGCCCTGGCGGGGGTCGTCCCCGTAAATCAAGCCGTCAATTAGCCGGAGGTATTGATCCCGATTGACGTTGAGGTTCGTCGCCCCGGTCTTTTGCTGCTCCTGGTTGGAGAGCTGGTGGACTTTGGCGTAGCGTTGTCCGGGATCGGGGTGAGTGGACAGGAAGGTGGGCACGCTGCCGCCGGAGGCATCCTGAATACGTCCGATGGTTTGGAAGAAATTGGCCATTTGGTGGGAGTCGTAGCCTATTTTGGTGGAATACTCGACGCCCAATTTGTCGGACTGGCTTTCGTGGTTGCGGCTAAATTTCAGAAAGAGCAGATTCAAACCCGTTTCAGCCAGGTCGGAGTACTGCCGGAAATCTTTGGAGGCAATCATCGCAGCCATGAATCCCACCTGGGCCAGAATGGCGTCGCTCTGTTGCTGGGCGGAGTGGCGGGCTGCGATGTGGCCGATCTCGTGACCCAGCACGCCGGCAAACTCGGCCTCGTTGTTCATGTAGGCCATAATGCCGCGCGTGAAATAAACGTATCCGCCCGGTACGGCGAAGGCGTTGACTACGGGCGAGTCTAAGATGCGGAACTGGTAATCAATCTGAGGCCGGTGGCTGAGACGGCCCATTTTTTTGCCTTTTTCATTGATAAAATTTTGCAGCTTCTGGTCATCGTAGGTTCCGAACTCGGCGATGACCTGAGGGTCGTAAGCTAATCCCATGGCTTTTTCCTGTTTTTCAGAAACCAGCATCAACTGCTTTTTTCCGGTGACAGGATTGACGGCGCAAGAGATAAAAAAGGCGGTGAGCACCAGAAACACAGCCAAAAGGCGCAGACGAAAAGTGGCATTTTTCATAGCAATTATTTTTAGGTAAGGACGAGAGTATGCGGAAATGTCACTGAAAACCTTCCCGGCGGACAAAGCTTTCTCAATTTACTTTGCCGTATTTGCTTTTTCTTGCCCAGGTGTAAACCAGTCCGAAGGCGACGAGCAAAAGAATAGGCGCTCCAATATTGACGATTTGCCACATCAGTTGTTCACTTTGTGCCTTCTGCGTGTCTAAGAGGCGCAGCTTCACTTCCCTCCCTCTGGCCTCGATGATGCCGCGGTCGTCGCGAAGGTATTCCACTGCATTGAGCAAAAAGTCTTTGTTGGCAAACTGGTAGCCCTCGAAGCGATTGTATCCCAGAGGCATGATCTGAAAATTGGCGGGGTTGACGATCTGGTTGCGGGCGATGTCGCCATCCGACACGACGATCATGGCGGTGGGCTTGCTGACGGCTCTAAACTCCTGACCCATTTCTTTTAGATTGTCCTTCATGCTCTCCTCTAATCTGTTTTCAAAAAAAGAAGGAAACTCTCCTTCTAAGAGCACCGCCACGGGAATATTTTTTTTGTCAAATGAATCGGCTATCTCGTCGCCATAGCGCAGAATCTCGAAACTGAGTCGGGTGATGTTTGGCTGTATTTTGCTCTTGTCCGAAGTGGCTAAGAGAATGGTTTTTTTGACGGGAGTTTTCGTTTTAATGGTGTCGATGGAGGCGGGGAAAAACAGGTTGACGCCGTCTAAGTTTTTCACCACCGGATGGCTGATAGTCGGGAATACGATGGGGTCGTAAAACCACTTGAACAATTCCTGATTGCCTTTTTGATCAATGACCATGGGAATGCGGCTGGCCTGCCAGTCGAGGACGAGGTCGGGATTGACCCTGGCGCCGTATTTAAAAAGCATGTCGTTCAGGTTGATCGGAAAGTCCCTCGCCACGTAATTGCCGGTGCTTCGCAGGCTGTCCAATTCCACGTCTAAGGGGTCTATCATCCAGAGGATTTTGCCGCCATTCATCACATACTGGTCGAGCAGAAACAGGTCGCGGTCGCTGAAGGGCAGTTTAGGTTTGGCGATCATCAGCACCTTCACATCCTGTGGGACGTAAGTGGCGCTGTCCAAATTAAAGGCGCCCACTTCGTAATAATTGCGCAGACTACGGACTAAGTCCTGGCGCTCTACCCCGCTAAGTTCCCCATGGCCGTAAGTGAAAGCGATGATTTCGCGAGTTCCATAAATTACCTTGTGCAGGGCATTGGCAAAGTTGTACTCCAGTTGGTTGATGGAGTTGTTGAGTTGCTCTTCGGGATTGCGCCCGCGGCCTTCTTCGTCCAGCAAATCCACGATGGCGGTTCTACCCTTATGGGAAACCCTGGCGTAGGGGTAGATCAATTTCTCCGAAGTGCCCTCTGTTCCCTTCACCCTCAGATTGGTGGGGACGATGCCGTCTTTGGCCAGTTCCTGCCGGCGGGCGTTGACATCTTCCACCGTTCCTAAATTGGGGTCGGTAAAATTGTATTCCACGTAGCCCGACACCGAGCGGAAATCGGTGAGCATTTCCCGCACTGATCTTTGCAGGCGCTTAAAGCCCGCCGGGAACTCTCCCTTTAGCAAGACGTCCACATAAACAGGCCCGTCTAAGTTTTTGAGCATCTCGCGGGTGGGCTGGGTCAGCGTGAAGCGCCTGTCTTCCGTCAAATCGAGCTGAGTGAAAAAAGCGTTGCCTAATATGTTGAGGAACAGAGCTATGCCCAGGATAAGGCCAAGCTGAAAAAAGGATTGATTGCGTTTTTTGCTCAATGTGATTGCGATTTTATTTTTTAAAAAACGGGTGGTCGGGGTTGGCTGAATTGAGCCTTTTTTACAAAATAATTTTTTTAAAAAAATATTTCTCTACCACTTTCTCCGCTCTAAGGAAGTCACTGTCATGGCGATGAATACGCCCGTCAGAGTGAGGAAGTAAATCACGTCTCTCGAATCAATGACTCCCCGGCTAATGGACATATAGTGGTAGTCAATGCCCAGCATTTGCACGATGTCGTCTCCTTTGCCCACAAAAATGGGTAGTTTGCTGAAAAAGAAAAATCCCCAGTGAAAGATGAAACAGAGGAAAGTGGCGAGGATAAACCCCACGATCTGGTTGTTGGTCAGGGAAGAGGCGAAGGTTCCGATGGCGACAAAAGACGAGGCCAGAAAGAGCAGACCCAGATAGGAGCCCAAGATGGCGCCGCTGTCCAAGTTGCCCTTTGGGCTGCCGAGCTGATAGACCGTAAAGTAGTAGAGCAGGGTAGGCAGCAGGGCAAAGGCGACTAAGGCCAGACAGGCGAAAAATTTGCCCAGAACGATTTGCAGGTCGCTCACGGGGCGGGTAGCCAGGAGTTCGATGGTGCCGGTCTGATTCTCTTCGGCGAAGGAGCGCATGGTCACGGCGGGAATGAGAAAGACGAAGACCATGGGCGCAATGTCGAACAACTGGTCTAAGGTGGCGTAGTTGTAATTCAGCAGGCTGGTATCCGGAAAGACGAACATAATCAGTCCCAGAATACCGAGAAAAACCCCTATGACGATATACCCGATCAGCGAACTGAAAAAGGTATTTATTTCTTTTAGAAAAATGGTGAACATGTGTAATTCAGCGCTTTTGAATTTTGAACAAGCCGGAAGGGCTTTTTTCAAAAAGGTATAAGCTTTTGTTTCTCAATTGTTTAGTCAATATCTGCCGCTTTGTTTTTCAAAAAAACCTCGTTTCTGTCGTCGTAGATCAGCAGGCATTTAAAGAGCTTTTCGCGCTTCTCATCGTCCGATAGTTCCTGAATGGTTTCGAGCAGCGCGGGGTCGTCCTGAATCCAGTCCAGCACGTTTTCTACCGTAAAGTCCGCCATTTCTCCCGTGTTGAAACGCATGATTTTTTCGATAATGACCTCTTCCTCTCTTTCGACTATGCCGGTGCGGAAGGGCCTTCCCGTCAGCGGATTGTAAGCGGCGATATGCACCAGTCTCGTCCGCCAGTCGGGATAAGTGAAATAACAGATATTTCCCCTCAGTTTCAAGGCGGCAAAAGTAGGCAATTCCTTGTGTATCTCCTGCCGGGGAATCCGCACCGATGGCACGCCGTCTAAGCATATCCCCCAGATGCTGTCCATCTCGACCGGACTGTTGTCTATTCTCAAATTAATCTTTCCTACCTGGGTCAGGGAAGTCTGGGGATTGGTAAAAAACTGTAGCTCCAAATCTTCCCAGCGCAAAGCGGGAGCGTTGCTCTGTAGTTCTTCTTTTGAAAAATAGATCCCGTCCGCAAAGCGGAAGTTCTTTGTCACCAACAGGCTGTCCTGCCCCTGTAGGTGCAGCGCCGAAAGGATACAGGCGAATAAGATGATCTTTTTCAAATGAAGAAATTTTTGTTTTCTGATCTCGTGCAAGGTTTTCTGCGGATGATTTACGACGAAGGAGTAAATCAGTCCGAGTGTATTTCGGATATTATAGCGCAGGGTTTTTTCTGAACTCATTGCTTAGTCAGTTCCTGGAATACGTCTTCCACGCTGGACACTTCTTTGTGCATACCGAGCAGAATGAGGCGGTTTTCCACGGCAAAACGGAAGATGTCGCTGCGGGTGTCGTTATTGGAATCGGAGACGATGCTCCAGCGATTTTTCCCCAGGTCGCCGACCCGCTTCACGTAGCGGATTTGCCGGAGCTTATTTTCATTGACGTTTTGGTTGAACTCGACTGTCACGACCAATTCGGCGCTGACTCTGTTTTGCAGTTGCCCGATGGGGTCGTTGGCGACGATGCGTCCTCTGTTGATGATGATGACGCGGTCGCAGAGAGCCTGCACTTCCTGCATGATATGGGTGGAAAAAATGACCGTTTTTTCCTGGCCGAGTTGTTTGATGAGGCTTCTGATTTCTATAAGCTGGTTGGGGTCGAGGCCGGAGGTTGGCTCGTCGAGGATGAGGACTTCTGGGTCGTGGAGCATGGCCTGCGCCAGTCCGACCCGCTGTCTGTAACCTTTTGACAATGTGCCGATTAATTTGTGCTGCTCGGTACCCAGGCCGGTTTTATCGATCATATCGGCCACTCTTCTTTTTGCATTTTTTACGCGATGCAGGCGGGCGACAAAACCGAGGTATTCCTTTACGTACATGTCTTTGTAGAGCGGGTTGCTCTCTGGCAGGTAGCCAATGCGGGCGCGCACTTCCATGGGTTCTTTTTCGACGTCGAAACCGCAGACTTCCGCCGTTCCCTGGCTTTGCGGGATGAAGCAGGTCAGGATTTTCATGGTAGTGCTTTTGCCGGCGCCGTTGGGGCCGAGGAAGCCGAGGACTTCGCCTTTTTTTGCCTCGAAACTGAGGTCGTTGACGGCTTTCTGTTCGCCATAGATTTTGGTCAAATGTTCAACTTTTACGGACATTGTATTATAGGTTGTTGAAATGAAGTTCGGTGACAAAAGTACTCAACTGCTGCGACGCTTAGCCCAAACGCCGGCTTTTTACATTAATTTTTTGGAACAAAATTTAAGGAGGAACAGCGTCTCCTGCCGGCCTTTGAGTATGCGGAGGGTGCGCCGCCTTTTCTCACTTAGGAGGCGATGAGGACGGTTTTTTTTATAAAATGGGCGCCGGACAATACCCAAATCTTTGTATTTCAGTCGGGTAAATACTGGCTTTTTTTTTGACGGGGAAGAAATTCCGATACCTTTGGAGCGGAACAGAAAGCAGATCCTTGCGTCGGTATTTTTCAATAAAGTGAAACTCTGTTTTTCAACTTGCGTAATGAAAAGCGATAATTTATTTTCTGTTCAAGTCACCGATTTAAAATTATATTCCCAAAACAGAACAGTTCTTATGAAAAAGCTCCTGCTAAGTGCGCTCCTGGTGTTGGCTCTACTTTCGACCGGCGAATTATTTTCTCAGGATAACATGACCGCTGCGAACGGCATTTCTGCCAAAGTCCTCTTCCTCGATTACAGCACCCTCAATGCGAGGGATGAATTCAAAGTCACCAATGGCCTTGAGTTGGCTTATCTGCGCAACCTGACGCCCAATTTTGCGATTGGCGTTCCCCTCAAGATTGGCGTGGCCAACTTAGACGGGGCAGAGGTGAAGACGACGCTGATAGGTTTGGATTTGACGGCGCAGTACCAGATTGGTTCGTTGGAAGCAGCAGTTAGACCTTATTTGTTTGCCGGCGCCGGACTCGTGTTTGAAGGAGCCGAAAACAACAACGTACAAATACCCGCCGGCCTGGGTTTCTATATCCGCGTCGGCCAAAACTCTTACCTCACCCTTCAGGGGGAGTATCGCAAATCCTTAGATGAACAAAGAGATAACCTTCAGCTGGGTCTGGGCTGGCATTTTAAGCTGAGACCCTCCGAACGCCCTCCCGAGCCTAAAGACTCCGACGGCGACGGCATTCCGGATGCGCAGGATCACTGTCCGAATGAAGCCGGTCCCTTATCGGCCAACGGCTGCCCCGATACCGACGGGGATGGCGTGCCGGATAAGGATGACGACTGTCCTACCGTAAAAGGGTCTGTCGAAAACAGGGGATGCCCTGAAGTCGGCGACCGTGATGGCGACGGCGTACCCGACGACAAAGACCAGTGCCCCGACGAATACGGCCCTGCTTCTAACAATGGCTGCCCGGTGAAAGAACCTGACAAGCCGGCGCCGCCAACGCCCCCTGCACCTGTGACGCCTCCTGCTGTCGCCGGCGACCGCGATGGCGACGGGGTAGTGGATAGCAGAGACGAATGCCCGGATGAATATGGCGAGATTGCCCTGCTCGGTTGCCCGGATCGCGACGGGGACGGCATTGCTGATAAGGACGACGACTGCCCGGATCAGCGCGGCTCTGCCGCCACCAGAGGCTGCCCGGACGCTGACGGCGACGGCGTGGCAGATAAAGACGACAGATGCCCGAATGAAAAAGGCCCTGCCGCTACGCAGGGTTGCCCGGATGCCGACGGCGACGGCGTTCCAGATATTGACGATAAATGCCCGAATGAAAAAGGCCCCGCCGCTGCTCAGGGTTGCCCGGACAGAGATGGCGACGGCGTTCCGGATAAATTGGATAAATGCCCGAATGAACCCGGCCCGGCTTCCAACAGCGGCTGCCCAATTCCAGATGCGGACGGGGACGGCGTGCCGGACAAGGAGGATGAGTGTCCGCACCATCCTGGCTCCGCCGCCCTGAAAGGCTGTCCCGACCGCGATGGCGACGGCGTGCCCGACAAAGACGACCTCTGCCCGGATGAGCCTGGCCTCCTGACCGCGAAAGGCTGTCCGGACGAAGACGGCGACGGCACTCCCGACCACTTAGACAAATGCCCCGGCGAGCCTGGCCCGAACCAGGGTTGCCCGGACATCAAACAGGAGGACAAGGAGTTTCTGAGGGTGGCAGCCCGCAATGTGCAGTTTGAAACGAGCAAGGCGACGCTGAAGGCTCAGTCTTTTGAGACTTTGGATAAGGTGGCGGAGATTCTGCTCAAATATCCTAAGTACAATCTGATGATTGGCGGACATACGGACAATGTCGGCAACAAAGTGGCTAACCAGGTGCTTTCTGAGGAGCGCGCCCAGTCCTGCTACGAGTACCTGATTTCCAGAGGGATTGACCCCCTTAGGATTCAGTATAAGGGCTACGGCTCTACGAAGCCTATCGCGGACAATAAGACTTCGTATGGACGGGATATTAACAGGAGGGTGGAGTTTGAGATGTTCGTGAGGTAGGAGGCCTGGAATCAGTAGAAGTTCTCTTTGGGGAGCTTCTACTGGTTTTTTGCTTAGGCTGAGGGATGCTTGTGCGCGCAACGTGAGTTCCCCGGATAATTTACGACGACGGAGAAAATCAGTCCGGATTTGCTTCGGACATGCCCAGATTTTCCCGCAGATGATTTAGTTCGGACTTTCCCGCAGATTTTTTTTCACTTCTCCCGCAGATAATTTACGATGAAAGAGTAAATCAGTCGGATAAATCCGGCTACTTTCGGTCTTTGGGCAGGAGGTTTCTGTTCTCAAATATGTAAGTTGTATTTTTGTCGGCAAGCCAGGTAATAGGTTTAAGTATTCCGAATACATTCAATATGATCCCCAATGGTGCGCCAATCAGGTAATCCATTTCTACGGCTAAGTTTTCTGTGTGAATTACTTTAAAGAAGAAGAATACACAGGGCGCCAGGCAAAACCAGCTTGTTATTAAACCTGCATTATAAATTGTTGAGCCTTTTAGGTTGAAAATTATCGTATGCGCTATGATGTTGCCGATCGAAACCATGATGGTGGCGATACCTAAGAAGACGGTTTTTTCGCCTGCGATGGCTGCGAGAAGGTAGGTTGACCAACCCAGACAGACATTTACGATAAGAGCGGTATTTGTATTCAGCGGGTATCGGTCAGGTGTGTCGCTGCGAAACATTACTGTATTTACCATTCCAGGGAAAGTTCCAATGAATCTATACTCTTCCAACTGATGGAATAGCAGGGAAACAAAGCTCAGCCACATCAATAGCTGGTAGTTTGTAAGCGCTGAATAACAGATACTTACAAATAAAAGAGAGATTATGGCCAATACTCCGCCTATGTCATACCAATGTTTCCGTAAAAAGGTCATTTCTTATGGGTTGTTTAGGAGGGGGTAATGTCGGCCTGCGCGGGGTGGTTTTCCTGTGGTTTTTGCTGATGTTTTTTGCTGAGGCTTTGGGAATGTCGGCGCGCGCGACCTGGTTTCCCGCAGATGATTTTTGACGAAGGAGAAAACCAGTCCGGATTCATTTCAGACCTTTCCCGCAGATAACGAGGATTTTCCCGCAGATTTTTGATTGTTTGCAAATATACTACCTGTTGTCAATATGATGGTGGCAGGCAGTTTTTTGTCGGCGCCGGGGAGGCTATTCGTCTCCGTTGATGGTTTCTAATACTATTCAGGCCGGCTTTTAAGCTTTCAATGATTTCGATGGCCAGCACATGGAGGTCGGGGAGATTGTCTAAGCCGGTCAGGCTTTTATCTTTTATCCAAAATATGTCTAAGACGGTGTTCGGAATTTTATAAAAAGGGAGTCGCGTTTATTTTTGGTAAAACAAAACATCAAGACATGACCCAGCAGTTTGAAGTACTGACCGACACCCATGGATTTCAATATCGCCACTTTTTAATCTAAAGCGAAAAAGAAAAATCAGTCTTATACTCGTTGAAAAAAGGTTTGCGAGATTTACGGCATTGAAGCAATATGGAAGTTATACTGCCCCGTTAATATGAAGCGCAAAAGCTAAAATTTAGCAATAAATTTCATGCGAAGCGCTTCACCCCATTACGTCAATTCTTGTTGGCATCTGGTTTTATTTGAAAATCCTCTTGTCGAAAGGAAACTTTTCGATTTTTGTGATGGCTATTCCGGGGAAGTCTTTATGGTAAGGATTTATCAGCGCATTGTAATCGCCCTGTGTAACGACGGAGGGGATGAGCAATACGCAGTATTCGTTTTCGGCAACAAATTCCCTCCCAATTTCCTGAGTAGAAGCCGGATGGGGAAACTTCTGCCAATCCTCTGGCAGGTCTGCTTCCGCGATTCGTTTGATTTTAATGTCGTCGGGAATATGGATGCTCAGCATCACATAATCTTCCGGCAAAGTGGCTAATGTCAAATGAACGGCGACCTCTGCCATTGCCAGGGATCTGTTTTGAGCGGTGTAAATCAGCTCGATGCCAATTGGATTCCAACGCGCTCCCATGATGGCGGCGCCTTTGCCCGACAATGGCGACGCATACTTTTCTCTGGCAAGTCTGAAAACTTCCATTTACACTAATATTCCGTGGTTGATGCGCGTCAGTTCGCTGATGACCAGTTCTTTTCCATAGGAGTCCCTCAGCAATTCTATCGGCTTTAGTTTCCCCAGTGCAAAATTTGGGGTATGGAGCCAGAGTTTCAGTTTTTCCAAACTGCCAAATACGTCGAGTCCTACTTTGGCGACCTCTGCCATTTCGATTATCTTTTCAGAGTGAATTGGTTTAAAGTGATGCATAGGGGCTGCCCTATACCGCTGTAGGGATTTAGTCGAAATGTCGAGAAAGCCCGCCCAGTCAGTTTCTGTAAATGGAGCGTAGTCCTGGATTAAGTCAAACAGGGAATAGGGGATGCCTGCCCTGATGACGTCAATGATGAGCATTTTGTCTTTCAAAAAGCCCTCGTAGGTGATCTGCTTTCGCAGCTCAATTTTACTCGTCTTCAAGAAAGCGGCAATCTCTTTGTCTAACTTTCCTTCAATTTTTTCTATCGTGGTCATAAGTTTTTAATTTTGGACATCTGGCTGTTAATTTAGGACAATTGTCTAACGTTGCAAGAGGGTTTTTGTTTTGTGGGGTGGGGGGAGCTGAGAGTTAAGGGTTTGGGGCTATGCGTTCAGGCGGGATTTTAGTGCGAACCAGAGCCTTGAACCGAAGGTCAAACATGATAAAATGTTGCATTTATGCAATTCAGCCCGCCTGACTCGAAACCCCCGTTAGCTGTTGTTTTTCTTTTTCGCAACAATTGAATAAACCATCGGAATTTTGTCGTCTAAGTGTTCTATTCTATATTTTTTCGGTTCAATTTCTATTGTTTTGTTGAAGCAGTTATAAGGTGAATAGTCAAATTCGTCGAGAGAATTTATTTCAAGTCCATTACTGATTAAATTATTGATTACTTCGCTTAATCCGTGATTCCAACTTACAGAAGTTTGGGTTATATCTGCTTTTTTGTCGGCATAAGTCCCATTTTTTGTTTCTAAAATTGCACCTGAATTAAAATATCTGTAACCAATTTTTTCAAAATCATCGTCAAACATCCAAATAACAGGGTGAAATTCTACAAACACAAATTGTCCGTTTGGTTTTAGAAATTGGGAAATAATTTTTGCCCATTTGTCCAAGTCGGGCAACCACCCAATTGTTCCATAACTTGTAAAAACAATATCAAATTTTTCGTCTAAATGGTTTGACAAGTCGTAAATGTCGCAACAAATGAATCTGGCGCTTGAGTTGGTGTCCTTTGCTATTTGTTTTGCGCTATCAATAGCTTTGTCTGATAAGTCAATGCCTGTTACGACTGCACCAAGTCTGCTCAACGAAATAGTGTCTTGTCCGAAATGACATTGCAAATGCAAAATTGTCTTTCCTTTTATGTTTCCAAGCAGGTCTAATTCAATGTCATTTAACGAGGTATTTCCATTCAAAAATCCGTCAAGGTCATAAAATTCAGATTTCATGTGTGCATCAGTTCTGTTATTCCAGGACTGTCTGTTTATTTCTATGTAATTATTTTCTGAGTTCATTTTTATCAAGGTTGGTCTTTAAAATAACGGCCTAACGGTCTGGCATATTGGCGATGGGCGGGATTTTTAGCACAAAAGTTCAATCAAAGAATCGAAGTTGAGCCTTCTACCTTTCGCCCGACAGAAGCACTTCAGCCCGCCTATTGCCAATAGAGTTGCTTGTGACTAAACCATTGATTTTCAATAAGAGATATTACTACTT
>CAZXQI010000102.1:0-13268 GCA_964643005.1 uncultured Saprospiraceae bacterium
ATCTATTTTATTGATAGTCAATGAGATAAGTGCTTTTTAAGGGACGACTAACTAAATCAGCTATAAGGAGAGCCTGGGCGCCCTCATTCAGCGGCATCCGCCATTTTTTTTAAAAAATTTTACCAAAATTTTCGGGAAGAGCTTTTACCCTTCGTGAGGCATTTTCTTGATAATCAGCCTGTCGTACAGCAATACCGCCAGCGCAGATAGCGCAGACAGTACGGCGAATATGGCCCACATGTACTCGGGGCGCTGAATGCCGTCCACGCCAAACTTGCCGTACAACTGACCCGAAAGGATGCCGCCGAACAAATTGCCTAAGGCCACGCACCAGTAAAAATAACCCATGTACATCGCCACTTTGTCGGGCGGAGCAATCTTGCCGGTGTACTCTTTGGATTTGGGACTGGCCATCATTTCTCCAAAAGAAAAGACGATGATACCCAGCATCACAATCCAGCCCGACGTGCCGAAGATCAGGATGACGAAGCTCACAATGGTCACCATCACTCCCCAGAAGATGGTCGTGAAGGCTTTCAGTCGGGTGACGAGGTAGGATACCAGCACCTGAAAAACGATAATCGCTCCGGCATCGAAATTAATCATGTACTCGGGATTCATTTGCCCGGGTGTCACCATGGAATTGTTGATGGTGGTAGCGAAAGAACTCAGGCCAATGGAATTCAGCAGAGAAGTGATGCCGTTCATCACATCCGAGGTATCGGTGAAATCTCGAATATGCAGGGGCAGCGTATAAAAGATTTGATTGAAGCAGGTCCAGAATCCCGACATGATGAGCAGGAACAGGCCGAAGCGCCAGTCGCCGAGTTTCATCGGTTGCGTCAGCCAGTGCGAGTTGTTTTTCCTGTTTTTTAAAATAAAATCATACAGGAAATTCAGCAGCACCCAGGCGCCTGAAATGACTACGATATGCGTCCAGGTGAAGCTGCCGTCGGAAGTGTACTTGGAGCCCAGCACTAAGAACGCCAGTAGGCCAAACACGAAGAGGAAAAAGCGTCCGTTGCCCAATACTTCCACCATGTCCGACAATACCTTTTTCAAAGAACGGGGATTGGAAGACTTACTTTCAGAAGAGGGTTCTTTGAAAAAGAAAGTCACGACGAGGAAGTTGATGGCAATCCAGCAGGACGAAGCTATAAAGACGTACTTCCAGTCCCAGCCCCGAACGATGCCCGCCACTATCGGGCCGAAGAACCCGCCGATATTGACCATCATGTAAAAAATGCCAAAACCCATAGATGTGGTCTTTTCAGTCGTCACCTTAGTGATAGTACCCACTACGACGGGTTTGAACATGGCCGCTCCCAGCGCCACTAATAAAAAAGCGAGGAAAAAAGTGGGGAAGGTATGGAACTGCCCCAGCAGATAATAGGCGGGAACCAGCACGAGGAAAGCTGCAATCAGCATTTTCTTATACCCGTAACGGTCGGCCAGCGCTCCCGTGACGACGGGAAAGAGGTACAGGAAAAAAGTCACGACCCCCTGCAACACACCCCGATCTTCATCGGAGAATCCGAGTCCGCCCTCGCTCACAGCGCCTGTGATGTACAGGGAAGACACGGCAAAAAATCCGTACCAAGCCATCCGTTCAAAAATCTCCATCGTATTGACGGCCCAGAAGGTTTTTGGGAATTCTCTCAAACTGATTTTCTTTGACTCGCTCATACCTGTGTTTTTTTTTGCTGAGCGCCAAAGATGGGAAAAATCACCGGCTTTTTAACCACTCTAAAAATACCGCTTCCACTTCCGGCCCTTTCCAGTTCTGTTCAATATTGGGAATAGCCAGGATGCGCCTGTACAGGCGTTCGTGGTCGGCCTCTTCTTCCAGCGCATGGCTGTAAGGTATATGGCTGAAACTCACCATGGTGTAAACAGACTGGTAAGCCCCGGGGAAACGCTCGTGCAGGCGGGCTTCAATTTTTTTCCAAAGCAAAAAATCGGGATCCGCTACCAGATCCCTCATTTCGATAAAATTAATCAGAGCCAAATCGGCAATGGCATTGGCGTCCGCTATTCGGGTCGCATTAAATTCGGGAATGATGCGGGACCAGTCTTCGTCATATTTGTCCATCAGCTCATTCAAAATCGTGCAGTCTTCAAAACCTGCATTCATGCCCTGCCCATAAAACGGCACGATGGCATGGGCGGCATCGCCGATGAGCAGCGCTTTTTCTCCCCAGTTCCAGGGATTGCAGCGGACGGTGACGAGCGTTGAAGTGGGGTTTTTGAAAAAATCCTCTATCAGGCCGGGCATCAGGGGAAGGGCGTCGGGAAAGTATTTTTTAAAAAAATTCAGTACCTGTTCCTCTGTCTTTAATTTCTCAAAAGATTCTTCTCCCTCAAAAGGAAGGAAAAGGGTGCAGGTAAAACTACCGTCTAAGTTGGGCAGGGCGATGAGCATGAATTGTCCCCTCGGCCATATATGCAGAGCCTTATTGTGCATCAGATGGGCGCCGCCTTCTCCGGGCGGGATGCTCAGTTCCTTATAACCGTGGTCGAGAAATTGCTGCGAATAGTTGAAGCGGGGGAGGCGTTGCAGGCTATTGCGGACAGCAGAAAAAGCGCCGTCTGCTCCAAAGATCAGGTCGCTCTCAATCTCATAGACGGCGCCGGTCTCTAAGTCTTCCAACTCTAAGAAGCCGCTATGGCGGTCAATGCCGCGGCAGGCCTGATTGAAGTGAAAATGCACCCGATCGTACTTCTCGGCGATGTTGACTAATTCGATATTCAGGCCGCCGCGAGAGACGGAATAGATGGCCTGCCCTTCCTCTCCGTAAGCCTGAAAACTCAGCTCTCCGTCGAGGTCGTGCATCATGCGCCCCGGCATGGGCAGGGCTATTGCTTCCACCTTTTCCCGGGCGCCGGCAATCTCCACAGCCCTCCAACCCCGCTCGCTGATGGCTAAGTTGATGGAGCGTCCGCCGAGGTATCCTGCATCGCGAAAATCGGAGCGACGCTCGTACACGTCCACCTGATAGCCCCGTTTGGCCAGCATAGCCGCCCACAAGGCGCCCACCAAACCGGCGCCGACGACAACTGCTTTTTTTTCTTTTTTCATAAAACACATGCTTGTATTGGCGCCCAAAACTATTTCATTTTTGCGGAAAAATGCCTTTCCTTGATTAACCTTGCGGCATGTTTACCCTGCATCTGAACGACCACGACATTTTTATTGGCGACTCCATCGGAGCGCTTTCTGTTTTTTTAAAAAATAATCATTTTTCAAAAATAGCCGTCCTCGTGGACGAGCATACGAGGCTGTATTGCCTGCCTCTGATTTTGGAAAATGAAGGTATTCGGGCGGAAGTCATCGAAATTCCCTCTGGCGAAATGCACAAGAATATAGACACCTGTCAGACTATCTGGCGGGAGATGATGCGCTCAGGACTCGACCGCCAGTCGCTTCTTCTCCTTCTCGGCGGCGGGGTACTCGGCGATATGGGCGGATTTTGTGCGGCAACTTTCCTGCGGGGGATTGCCTTTGCGCAAATTCCCACGACCCTGCTCGCCCAGGTGGACGCTTCCATCGGCGGAAAAACGGGGATAGACTTTGACTTTATCAAAAACAGCGTCGGCCTTTTTCAAAACCCGCGGGCCGTTTTCGTGGATCCCATTTTTCTAAAAACCCTGCCCGAAGCAGAAATTCGCAGCGGCTTTGCTGAGATCATCAAACACGCCCTCATCGCCGATGCAGGAGCCTGGGAAAGCTTGAAAAAAATTGAAACCCTGAGCGGGACGGACTGGCTTCCACATCTGCAACATTCCCTTTCCATCAAGAAGCAAATCGTCGAAACAGACCCCCGCGAAAAGGGTATCCGCAAGGCTCTCAATTTTGGCCACACCGTCGGTCACGCCTTAGAAAGTTATTTTTTAAAAATAACCCCCCCCCTGCTACATGGGGAGGCCGTCGCACAGGGTATGCTTTGCGAAAGCTGGCTGTCCTGGAAAGTATGCGGGCTTCCGGAGGCCGCCCTATCGGAAATTACTGCTTTTATCCGACGCTTTTATCCGCCACTGCCGCTGCCCCCGGACGCTCCGTCCGCCATCTTTGAATGGATGAAAAAAGATAAAAAGAACGACCGCGGTCGCATCAATTTCAGCCTGCTCTCCGCCATCGGCGAGGTTCGGATAGATCAATTTTGTGAGGAAGAAGCTATTCGGCAGTGCCTGACTGACTTTGGCGCATAGAACTCCCCGCAACGAAAATTTTCTCTAAAAAGGGTTGTTTCCAAAAGGCGCAAATAGTTTCCTGAAGCCTTTCCGCAGAAGAGCCGATCAAAAGAGGCGCCTCTGTTAAGCGGGAATCTGCTTTATCGCCAGACTGAGTTCTTTCAGTTGTTCCTCCTCAATCGCCGACGGAGCGTCAATCATCGTATCCCTGCCCATGTTGTTTTTTGGAAAGGCGATGAAGTCCCGAATACTCGTCTGGCCGCGCATGACGGCGCAGAGCCGGTCGAAGCCGAAAGCGATACCTCCGTGAGGCGGGGCGCCGTACTCGAAGGCGCCGAGCAGGAAGCCAAATTGCTGTTCTGCCTGTTCGGGGGAGAAGCCGAGGAGTTTGAAGTTTTTCATTTGCAAATCCCTGTCGTGGATGCGGATGGAGCCGCCGCCAATTTCGGCGCCGTTGATCACGAGGTCGTAGGCGTTGGCTCGAAGGCCTTTCATCGTTTCGCGGTCGTCGCTCATCATCTTGTCTGCATCTTCGGGCAGTGGGGAGGTGAAAGGGTGGTGCATGGCAAAGAAGCGATTCGCCTCCTCGTCCCATTCTAACAATGGGAAGTTGACGACCCATAGGGGTTTAAAATCATCCGGCTTCATCAGGTTCAGGCGTTGAGCCATTTCGAGGCGAAGTGCGCCGAGTTGTTTGCGCGTCTTTTCGGCCTCGCCTGACAGGAGTAGGAGCAGGTCGCCGGCCTGGGCGCCGAATTTCTCCGCCCAGGCTTTCAGGTCGTCGTCGCTGAAAAATTTGCCGACAGTGGTTTTAAAAGTTCCATCTTCGTTCAGTTTCACATAGACCAGACCCTTTGCGCCAATCTGTGGGCGCTTCACCCATTCGGTCAGTTCGTTCAGGTCTTTGTTGGAGAATGCCGCCGCCTGTCCTTCCACGCGAATGCCCGCTATCAGTTCGGCGCTGTCGAATACGCCGAAGCCTTTGCCCTTAGCTAATTCGTTCAATTCGACGAACTCCATTCCGAAGCGCAGGTCGGGTTTATCGGAGCCATAGCGCTGCATGGCCTCGTCGTAATTCATGCGAGGGAAATTGCCCAAATCGAGACCCAGCGCTGTCTGGAACAAATGTTTGGTCAGCCCTTCAAATGTGTTCAATACATCTTCTCTGGCGACAAAAGCCATTTCGCAGTCTATCTGAGTGAATTCGGGCTGGCGATCGGCTCGCAGGTCTTCGTCGCGGAAGCATTTCACAATCTGAAAGTACTTGTCCATGCCGGCCACCATCAGGAGTTGCTTGAAAGTCTGTGGCGATTGCGGCAATGCGTAAAACTGTCCCGGATTCATGCGGCTGGGGACGACAAAGTCTCTGGCGCCTTCCGGCGTGCTCTTAATAAGGTTGGGGGTTTCGATTTCAATGAATCCTTCACCGGCCAGGAATTTTCGGATTTCGATGGCTATGGCGCTGCGGAAGATGAGGTTTTGCTGTACCGGTGTGCGCCGGATATCGAGATAGCGGTATCTCATGCGCAGGTCGTCGCCGCCGTCGGAATGGTCTTCAATGGTAAAAGGAGGAACCTTTGAAGAGTTGAGCACTTCTAATCTAATCACCTGGATTTCGATGTCGCCGGTCGGGCGGTTGGGATTCTTAGCGCTGCGCTCTCGAACCAAACCCGTGGCCGAGATGACGAATTCCCTGCCTAATTTTCTGGCTCTCTCGCAAAGCGCGGCGTCGTCTTCCATATTGAAAACGAGTTGGGTGATGCCGTAGCGATCCCTCAAGTCCAGGAAGGTCATGCCTCCAAAGTCGCGGCCGGTCTGTACCCAGCCCGATAGTTTTACTTCTTGTCCAAGGTGCTGCATCCGCAGCTCTCCGCAGTTGTGTGTACGATACATGTTGAGGTATTTGGAAAATTATTGGCGTCGGTATGATGGGGTTGAAAGATTAGTTTTTTGATTTTTATTTTTTGAAGTCGTCGTCAAAATGCTTCCCATTCGATGGCAAGCCTTAGCGGCTAAAAAATAGTTTATAAAAAAACCTCTTTAAAAAATGGTCGCAAAAGTAGAGCATATACGATAAAAGGAAGGGGCGGTTTTGAAAATTGACACGCTTTTTGAAAAGACAGGTTCCATTCCTCCCAATCTTCTATGACTTCCCCCTCGTAGGCAATTTATTCTAAGGTAGTTTTAATAATGAAAAAAGGCGTCTGAAAGCAACGGTAGCCGAAGGCAAAATTCTCATTGCCGCTTTCTTCCTCCCTGTTTACCGTTGAGTTCCCTCCCATTTTACTTTCAGTCATTATTTTTCAGGAAAGGACAAAACTCACAATGACACGAACTATGTACGGTGTTGTATTGCCGCTGCTGATGCTGGCTTTTACATACAACAATGACAAGCCAATACCACACAAACATTATCCGGCGAATTATTTTCAATCGCCCATTGCCCATGCTATCCTGCTATCGGGGACTTTTGGCGAATTGCGGCTCAACAATTTCCACTCCGGCATTGATATTCGTTCGAGCAAAGGCCTGCCCGGCGACCCGGTATTTTCTGCGGGCGAAGGCTATATTTCTAAGATAAAAGTAGAGTCCAACGGCTATGGGAAATCGGTTTTTATCAGCCACCCAAACGGCTACACCACCGTGTACGCACACTTAGATAAATTCAACGCCCAATTGGAAGCGTATGTTAAAGCAGCGCAATACGCCCGGCAGTCTTTCGAAATAGAGTTACTTCCGGAGGCGCGCAATTTTCCCATCATTCGTGGAGAACAAATCGGCTATATGGGCAATACCGGCGCTTCCAATGGCGCCCATCTCCACTTTGAGGTGAGGGAGACTATCAGCCAAAATCCCATCAATCCATTGCTCTTCGGGCTGTTTGTAGAAGACAACGTAGCGCCCAAAATGCACTCCCTGAAGGTCTATGGCCTGAATGAAAAACGGGAGGAACAAAGCGCCCGGACTTTCCAGTTGATCCAGTCGGGCGACAGGTACTCCGTCAAAGGCGATACGCTCAGCTTCGGAGCGGATGTCGTTGGCTTTGGCCTCAAGGTCTTCGACCACCTCGACGGCGTGAGCAACTGGAACGGCATTTATGCATTGAGCGTCTCACAAAACGACAGGTTGATCTACGAGTTTGATTTAGAGTCGTTTTCATTCAGCGAAAGCAGGTATATCAATGCGCTCTGCGATTATGAAGAGCAGGTCAGATACAGCAGCATTTTCAATCGCTGCTACATACTGCCCGGGAATCATCTCTCCATTTACAAGCGACAGGTGAACAACGGGCTAATCCGACTCGGGAACGAGGGCGTCAGCAAGATAAGCATTGCGGCGTCCGACATGTCGGGCAATCAGTCCACTCTCGAATTTTGGATAAAAAAAGACGACGTGGCCCCAGTTCCTTCCTATGAAAACCTCCAATACTTCCTGCCCTTCGACGAGGGGAATATGATTCGCACAGAGGGGCTGTACCTGCACCTGCCGGCAGGGACTTTATATGAAAATTTATTTTTGAAATACAGCGCTACCGCTGGGCAACTTTCGGGTTATTATTCTGATGTACATCACTTGCACGAGAACACGACGCCGGTACACAAGTACTTTGACATTGGCATCCGGCCCACTGTTTCCATTCCCGCCGCACTGAAGTCCAAAGTTTTTGTGGCCTACAGCGACGGCGGGAAACTCGTCAATTGCGGCGGCTCCTGGGAAAACGGCCTGCTTCGGGCTAAAGTGAGGAATCTGGGAGACTACGTCATTGCCGCAGACGCAACACCGCCCAGCATCCAGCCGGTCAGCTTTAGTTCCAACATGAAAGGCTTCAAAAAAATGGCCTTTAAAATTTCTGACGACGTCGCCACTGCGGCCAATGTGGATGGTTTGAAATATGAGGCAAGCGTGGACGGCGACTGGATTCTGATGGAGTACGACAAAAAGAGCCAGACGCTAAAGCACGAATTCGACGGGCGCATCGGCTCCGGAGAACACGAACTGCGACTGAAGGTCTGCGATGCAGTGGGAAACGAAACCGTTTTTTTACAAAAATTTATTCTCTGATAAATACTCAGTTCATTTTCTCTTCCTAAGCAGTCTGTTCTTCCCCTCCTTTTTATCAATTGGTCTCTTCCTTCTGATTTTTCACACAGAAACATCCGTCCTGTTTACTTTTGCCCTCCGTGGACTTCGCTGATCGCCGGCAGATTTTCGTTTTAGCGGAAGGCGCCAACAAGGTTCAGCAAGCACCGCGCCTAACGGCTACGACCATGTTTCGATTTGAGCATCCGGCTTTTCTCTATGCTTTGGCAGTATTGCCGGCTTTAGTAGCGCTATTCCTTTTTTACTGGTGGTGGCGCAGGAAGGCGCTAACCCGCTTCGCCGATAGTTCCCTGCTGCCGGAAATCATGCCCGGCAGGTCGAAGTACAAGCACCCCCTTAAGTTCCTGTTGCTAATGCTGAGTCTGAGCCTGTTAATCGTCGGGGCGGCCAATCCGCAATGGGGCGGCAAACGAGAGAAGCTGAAGCGAAAAAGTACGGACGTCATGATAGCGCTCGACATTTCGAACAGCATGTACGCAGAAGACATTGCGCCGAATCGCTTAGAGAGAGCCAGGAAATTTGCTGATAATTTAGTGGACAAACTGCGGAGCGAACAAATCGGCCTAATCCTGTTCGCCGGCAGCGCCTACCTGCAAATGCCTATCACGACGGACTATGCCGCCGCCCAAATGTTCATCCGCGCCGCCAGTCCCGAACTCGCCGGTACCCAGGGCACCGCCATTGCCGACGCCATCAGGCTCGCCAGAAGCTCTTTTTCTCCCGAGAATAAAACCTATAAGGCGCTGATTCTCATCACCGACGGCGAAGACCATGAAGGCGAAGCGTTGGAAGCCGCCAAAGCTGCGCGAGGAGAAGGCATCCTGCAATTCACGGTGGGAGTGGGTACCCCGGAAGGCGGCCTCATCCCCATCCGGCTAAACGGAAGGGAGGATTACAAAAGAGACAATTCCGGACAACCCGTGCGCACGCAACTGAACGAAGACATGCTCAGAGAACTTGCCGCCCAGGGCGGCGGCAGTTATTTTCACATTGACAATGGACAGGCCGCCATCAAGGCATTGCAGGAACGCATTGAGCAAATGGAAAAGCAGGAGTTGGAAGCGCATATTTTCACCTCCTACAACAGCTACTTCCAATATTTTTTATTGCCCGGTCTGCTGCTGTTGGTCATTGAGTTTATCATCCCCTACCGAAAGGCCAAATGGTTGGAGGGAAGGGATTTCTTCAAATAAATATTCAACGATGATAAAATATTTTCTCGTCAACGGCGAAGTAGTGCCACGGGAACAGGCATTGATAGGCGTGGAGGATCTGGCTCTCCTGCGGGGCTATGGCATGTTCGATTTCTTTTTAGTGCGGAAAGGACACCCGCTATTTTTTGACGACTACCTCGACCGGTTCGAACATTCAGCCAGCCTGCTCCATTTGACGCCGCCCTATTCAAGGGAGGAAATAAAGCAGTTTATCTTACAACTCCTCCAGGCAAACGGCATTCCCGAAGCCGGATTAAAATTAGTGCTCACCGGCGGGTATTCCCCTGATGGATATTCTTACACCAAACCCAATCTCATCATCCTGCAATCTCCCCTGCCGAGGTACAGCACCGAGTTGTACGAAAAGGGCGTCAAACTCATGCTCCACGAATACCACCGCTCCATTCCTACGGCAAAGACAATTAACTACATCGTAGGTATCAACCTGCTGCCGGAAATGCGCGCCGCCGGGGCGGAGGACATCCTGTTTCATTCTCAGGGATTAGTTTACGAGACCACCCGCGCCAATTTTTTTATTGTAAAAAATGACGGCGCTATCGTCACCGCAGGCGAGGAGGTGCTCGGCGGTATCACCCGAAAAAAGACCTTGGAAACCGCCCGGAAATTTTTCAAAGTAGAGGTGCGCAATCTGCTGCTCGATGAATTAAAAACAGCGCGGGAGGCTTTTATCACCAGCAGCACTAAGCAAATCATGCCCGTCTCCCAGGTGGACAATTTACTCATCGGCGATGGCATGCCCGGAGAAACTACCCGCCAGTTGATGGAATTGCTGAGACAGGAAGTAGAACAATATCTGGCAGTGGAGATTCAGTAGAAGCTCTCTTTTCGGGCGACTATCCTGAAGCGAATTATTTAGAGAAAAGTTCAAAAAATCCGGGTTGATTTCTCTTTCGATATAAATCATCTGCGGGAAATTCCCCTCTGCGAGGTTCTCATCTCTTTCAACCGAATCTCAATCGGATCTCATCTATCAAAAGCTTTTCGTCGGAGAAATGCTTGTCTAATCCCCTGAAGTCGGGCAGTTCGGCAATTGCCTTTTTCAAATCTAAGGCGGATTGTTCCTGCATCAGAAATATCCCCTGCTCAAAAAACTTCTTAGCCAGGTATTCCTGTTCCGTTTGTCCGGGGGTGGGGATGAGCAGGGCGGGAAGACCCAGACGAGCCAGATCCATAATGGTACTGTAACCGGAGCGCCCAATGTAAAAGGCGCCGGCCAGAGCCGCCTCGTTGAGGGCTTCCGAGCCTAAGAAGGGTGCGATTTCCAAATTCCCTTCCCGGATAAAACGGGTCGCCTGCCCCGCCTTTCCCTGAACGATGAGAAAGCGAAGGGGCAACTGCCGAGCCTGCGCCGTGATGGCCTGTTCGAGATAGCTTCTCTGTGGTTCAGGTCCCGACAGCACGACGACAGCGTCGTATCTCTTTTCTGTTTCAAAAAAGTGCATCCGCGAAAGCGCGCCGACGTAGCTTATTTTTTTCCAAAAAACACCGTGGGAAAGGTCGCCTGAAAGATTCGGCTCGCCGGGAACATCGGGAACCCAGCAGGCGTCAAACCGACTGATAAAGAGACGATTAAAAAAATTGACGAGCCGGCTCAGCACAGCCTGCTCAATGTGGATATTCAACTGGTGGGTGAGAAAAACGCAGGGAATTTTTTCGGAAAAACAGCCAAACCTATTGTCGGATATAATGCCCTCAAGGCGGTAATCCCGGATTATTTTTTTAATAAAAAAATGCTCCCGCAATATGGCCATTGCGATTTTTGGCAATTGCCCTGCGATATTGCGAAACATGTTCTCCGTCCGATAACTGATGCCGTAGGCAGGGAGTTTTGCAGCAGGTAGTTCGGGAAATTCATTTTTCAAAAGCTCCAGCGCCTGTCCGTCGGAGGCTAAGACGACATCAGCGCCCTGTTGTTGTAGCGCCCTGATGATGGGGATGCAGCGGCTGGCGTGGCCAAGCCCCCAATTCAGCGGAGCGACAAGGATGCGGCGAGTCTGATGCACTCAAAATGACTTTTGGTTGTAAATTGCGGCAAATTAACTGCTAATGAAGATTCCCGCCTCCCCCTGGTTATCAGTTTTGGTTTTATTTCTTCTCCTTTTTTTGATGGGATGTAGAGCAGCCGATTGCGGATGCCCCTGAAAGGCGCAATGGAAAATACTTTTTGCCCCGGTATCGCCTGAGTTCTGGACGCTTAAAAGACATAGGCAGGAGTACTTTCCGGTCTCTATCGGATGAAGATGGCGCCCCCATAAGATCAAAAGCATTTCCGAACAGTGAAATAATATTTATTGATACGCTGCCTAATGATGAACTATTGATTTCCGGCACAAATAGAAGCGCAGGAGACAGGCAATATCTTATGGAGTAATCAGCCAGAATGAAGATTTATTGTGGGCAAAAAGCTTTACGTTCCCGACAAATGTTATGGTTGTAAAGCTCTTGTCGCAGAAGGTGAAGGATATATCCTTTATATGAGCGGATCCGAAACCAACGCAAATCATACCTTAATATTAAAAATCAATAAACAGGGCAACGACGGAGTGCAGAGCAGTTCGAGGCAGGTCAACAGCACAGGACTTTACCGCCTGAGGGTCACCATAGAAGGCTGCGAATTTGAAGACTCAGTGCAGATTGAAGTTGATAACTGCGAACAGGGCTTATATATCCCCGCTGTCTTTTCTCCGAATGTAGATTTGATAAACGACCTGTTTGAGCCATTGGGCAAATACTTCAGAGCAGAGTTCATGAGCATATACAATCGTTGGGAAGGTCTGGCTTTCCTTTCGGAGAGCGGCGCGGCCCGGGGCGAAAACGTGAAAGGGGAGCAGGCTCAGGAGGGCGTTTAGGTATATGTGATCAGATAGGCGCCTGCCCGCCCGGAACTGAGTCAGACCGTTCGGAGAACAGGATCGTTAGGGAGGTAGCGAGCAGGCAGGGAGCTTTTACCTGACCAACAAAAGGAGAGAGTCAGAGACTCCCTCCTTCAGAAATTAGGATAACGCATTTATACGGTTCCTTAACTACCGAATTAAAATTTTTTCGGGAACTGGCGGGCGATACCCTGCGACAAAGTATCCGCCAGCATCAGCATGTGGTGCAGCGCCTCTTCAAATCCCGTGAGCGCCTCGTCGTAATTCCCCTGCAAAATGCTCACGGAATATGCAATCGTGTGCGTGATGTGCATTTCCAATGCGGGTTCCGTTGCGGTTGCCGGCCAGTTTTCCGGGTTAGCGGCAGAGAGAAAGTCCGCAATTTCTTTTGCATTCCCGTACCAGTCTTCCACCGCAGTATTTAGGGCGGTTTGGTCGCCTGTCTGAGCTGCCTGCAATACCGGCACTGCTCCCAAGATGTGCTCTGTCAGCAGTTGAGCCAGTTGGTCGCCGGCTGCCTGTCCATAGTACGGAACGATAGCGTTCCCGATGTCTTTTTGGTTTTGCAACAGGCGGGCGAGTTTGCTGTCCAATTGATCCGGCTCATTAAAGAAGGCATCTACGGTAGCAAGCGTCCAGTGCATGTGATCCGACCAAAGTTTGCGCATGTTCGTATTTAACTCAATATGCTTCGGACTGTCTAAGGGCGACACTTCTTCTTTCTTACAGCTTTGCAGCGTGATTCCAAGCGCCAGCAGAACAAACAGCAAGCTTTTGGTCAGACTTTTCAAAGAAAAAAAAACATTGAATATCGAGCTTTTGGGGGCTGATAGTGCGGGGCTGACAGCCTCTGCCATTTTCTGATTTG
>CAZXQI010000103.1:0-13205 GCA_964643005.1 uncultured Saprospiraceae bacterium
CTATTTTTCAAATGATTAAAAAACTGAAATCATGTCAGTTATCGCTTTAAAAGGGATGAGGTTTTATGCTTATCACGGATTTTATGAGGAAGAGCAGTTGCTTGGCAGCGAGTTTATCGTGGATGTTTTAATTGAGACAAACTTTAGTAAGGCAGCAACTGATGACGACCTCTACCAAACTGTCAACTACGAAACAGTCTATCTGATCTGCAAAACCGCCATGAAAGAAAACTCCCGCCTTCTTGAAACTGTGGCCAATCGCATAGCGCACAATATTTGGGAGTACTTTATCAGTATTAAGAATCTGAAAGTAAAAGTGAGACTAAAAAAATTGCATCCCCCCATGGGCGGCAGGATTGAAAATGCGTGGGTGGAAGTGGAGAAATGATTTTTAAAAACCGGCATCTCCTGTAGCGGCGAAACGACATTCAATTCATTCCCAAAAACCAGAAACCTCATAGAAACAGACGGGCAGCGACAAGTTTTGAGAAAAGGCTTTTGGCTTCAGACCTCGTCGAACTTTTAGGAGAATAACATTTTGAAAAGTTACCTGCGCCCTCTTTCACCGTTTAATAAAGGCGTCTTCATTTTTTCACAAAAAATAAAAAGAGATGATAAAGAAATTCCTTTTAGCAATCATTTGCTTCCAATTAGCATCCTGCGATCCCGCCGCCTGGCAGCGGACCCTCGATTCCCTGAATACAGGGGAGCTAAGTTCAGCAGAAGTGTCTTCCGGTCTGAAGCAGGCTCTCGAAATAGGCATTAGCAAAGGCTCCGACCTGCTTTCGCAAAAGGACGGCTATTTCAAAAGCCCGTACAAAATCCTGCTGCCTCCGGAAGCGCGAAAAATTGCCGAGAAGCTGGAGAGCATCCCAGGTTTTACCAACGTGGAAAATGTGATTTTGGAAAAAATCAATCGCGGAGCGGAAGATGCTGCAAAAAGAGCCAAGCCGATTTTCGTAACTGCCATTCGCAACATGACTTTTTCGGACGCCATGAACATCCTGATGGGAGCGGACAACTCGGCTACGGATTTCCTATACCGCAACACCAATACGGCTCTGTATCAGGAGTTTAATCCCGTCATCGTGCAATCATTAGACAAGTTCGATGCGCGCAAATACTGGCGCGACGCCGTAAATACCTACAATAAATTACCCTTTGTAGAAAAGGCCAATCCAGAATTGGATGACTACGTGACGAATGAGGCGCTGAAAGGACTTTTCAGCATGGTAGAAAAAGAAGAGAAAAACATTCGGACAAACGTCGCCGCCCGAACATCCGATTTGTTGAAAAAGGTCTTTGCGAAGCAAGACAAAAAATAAAATCCCGACCTGCTTTCCGGTAGCCCAAAACTGAAAAACAAATGGGCTACCGGAAGCTATGGTTTATTCTGTCGTTCTTTTTTCTTCAATTTTCTTCCTGTCGGCTTCTCTCATCCCATCTCTGATTTCATCTTCAATGCTGTTGCGGGCGTTGTTAAACTCGCGCATACCTTTTCCAATGCCGCGCATGAGTTCGGGGATTTTCTTGCCGCCGAAAAAAATCATCACTACGGCGAGGATTACAAGCAACTCAGTGCCGTTCAGGTTTCCAAGAAACAGAAACATATTTGTCATGTCTGAATTTTTTTGAATTGTAGTTTCGTGTCTTGCTCGAACTGTGGCAACGTTTCTCAACTCGCAATTCAGTGAAAAAAAGTTTATCAAAAGTAGGCTAATTCAATTGTTCTCACCAAATAAGATGTCATAAGATTGTCGGGATTGCGAAGGTTTAAACTTTCGTTGGAGATTGTGAAGGAAGTGGGGAAATAGTTTTAACGACCGCTTTTCTCCTACAGAATCTTCGCCTTCATTTTTGCAGACGAGCGCCGGCCATTTAAAAACGCAGAGTCTGAAAATTCAGGCGCCGGCGCCAAATTTAAGCTTTTCCTCTTAGCTTCGAGCTCGCTAACTTCGCACAGGCATTTCAAGGTATGGAACAGAAAAAAGCACAATCCTTAGCCGTTGACGTGATTGTCTTTCACGTAGCCTTCTGGCTGATCTACTGGATCTTTGCCAGCATGCAGGACGTCGTTTTCGTTCCCCAGTTTAGGAAGAATTTCATTTTGCCCACTGTCTTCGGTTCGATGGGTGTCGTCTATTTCAACTACTATTTCTGGATTCCCCGCTATCTCATCAAGCAAAAGCGTCACTGGTTTTACATTTTCAGCATCATCGCAATTATCATTTTGAACGCCTGGCTCGTCAATGTCTTCATGCGCAACTTTGTCGCTCCGCGCGAATACTACTTCGCCTGGGAGGGAACCTTTACCCTGGCTATCAATACGACGGTCTTAGTGGCGTTTACCACGGCTTTTAAATTTATCCAGCAATGGCACGATCGAAACAATTACGCCATGCAGTTGGAGAAGAAAAACTTAGAAAGCGAGTTAGAAATGCTCAAGTCCCAAATCAACCCCCATTTTATTTTTAACACCCTCAACACCATTTATTTTTTAATGGAACAAAAAGAGGACGAACGGGCTAAAGAGGCGCTGCTCAAGTTTTCCGATACCCTTAGTCACCAACTGTACGACTACAATAAAGATTGGATTGACCTGAGCAAGGAGGTGGACTATATCGAAAATTACATTGAATTACAACGGCTGCGACACGACGAAGAGTTATTAGACCTGACCTTTGAACTTCCAAAAGATACCAATGGCTACCAAATCGCACCCATGCTCTTAATTCCCTTCGTGGAGAATGCTTTTAAACACAGCACCAATTCCAAAAAATACAAAGTGGATATCCGCTTAGGAGTCAAGGACGGGGTACTCAGTTTTTCGACAGAAAATACCGTCAATCCATACCGGCGGCCACACAATGGAGCGGGAGGCATTGGCCTGAAAAACGTGCAGCGCAGGCTTGATCTGACCTATCCGGATCACTACGAGTTAGACTTGAAGGACGACGGCGAATTGTACAAAGCCAATTTAAAAATTCAACTTCAATGACAATAAAATGCTTAGTGATAGACGATGAGCCAGTAGCCCGCAAAGGCATCGCCGGTTACGTCGGTCAGATTCCCTTCCTGACCCTGGCAGGCATTTGCAAGAGCGCCGTTGAGGCCAATGAATTTCTCCACCGCGAAAAGATTGACTTATTGTTTCTGGATATCCAAATGCCGAATTTGACCGGGATAGAATTCATGCGTTCCTTAGAAAATCCCCCTGCCGTCATTTTCACCACCGCCTATCGGGATTACGCCATCGAAGGTTTTGAACTGAATGCGCTGGATTACTTAGTGAAGCCGATTTCCTTTCATCGCTTTTTGAAAGCAGCCAACAAGGCGCAGGCCTATTTTGAAACACAGCGCAGCGCCGCCGCCGCGCGCCCCGCCCCCAGCGAGCAGGATTATTTTTTTATAAAAAGCGATGGCCAGTTTATCAAAATCATGTTAGACGACGTGCTCTATTTTGAAAGTGAAAAAGACTATGTTTTCATCTATACCATCCAAAAGCGCTATCTCGCCCTGATTTCACTGAAGCAATTGGAAAAAGAGTTGCCCTCAGACCGATTCCTCCGGGTTCATCGCTCCTTTCTGGTCGCCCTCGACAAAGTCGAATTGCTCGACGGCAATCAACTCGTCATCAGAAACAAACGCATCCCCGTCAGCCGCAGCCTACAGGAAGTGATTTTCAATACCCTCGTTGCGGGCAGGCTTTGGAAAAGAGAGTTGTAGCCTATTCTGGGCGCTGATTGAAAACCTGCGCCAGCTCCTCGTACATCGTCGGCAAGATGCCGCGAAACTTTTCAGGAAACACAAAAAAATGCGCCGTGGCGACGGCCAGTGGGTCGGGTTCGGGCAGGCCAATCCATTTTTCGATAGCCTCTTTGGAGAAGCCGCTGACTTCCTGTAGTTGCTCCCAAATGTTTTCACCCAATTCTGGATAGGCGACATCCGGATAACAGCGCCGGTAAATGCGGGCGTACTCGTACAGGCCGATATTGAAATAGAGCTTCGGCTGCACAAACGAGGCCATCAACTGATCAGCAGAAAACATGACGACGCCGTCTTCCTCATAAATTTCGGAAACGTGCCACTTCTCCGGAAACTGCGGCGAGGGGAAAGGATGAGGATAAACTACGATGTATTCAAACTTATTCAGGAGGTAGTCCTCCTGCCCAAAAGTCAGTTGAACAACCGAAGCCGCAATGACGCCTTTCAGGTCGGCGGGCATGCTCTCCATAGCCTGTGGCATAAACTCGTTGGCTTCCATGTACAGCGCCATACGATGGCGAAAGCGGGTTTTGTCTTCAGCGCTCAGGTTTTGGTAAAATGGAAACCTCGTGTTGATGAGTTGTCGCAATTGCGCGGGCAGGTCGGGCGGCCTGCGCTGGTACCACCACCAGTCAATCTGCGGGCTGAACACATAGGCAATTGCCAGACTGATGACAAAGGGAATCATGTAAAAGGCATAACGCGATCCTTCCTCCCATGCGAGGTAGAGGCATACCAAAGCCCCGATAGCAAGCGGCAACTGGATGTATTTTGAGAGCATTTAAAACTGTTGTTTTTTGAAATTCAGGTTCTTCTCCTGTATCTGCGTCTGTATCGTACAGGTTTCATCTGACTGCCTTTCACACAGGCTGAGCGAATAAAATCCGCCCGCTATCTGGCAATCCTGTTCATTCCAGTATAATAAATCAGGTTCCATTCATTGCCGACGAGGGCGAAGCGGCGCACCATTCCCATCTCGCCGCTTTTGTGGATGATTCGCTCAACCACCATGTTTTCGTTGATGGGAATTAGCTCCCTCCGAAAGTCGCTCATTCCAAAATCAAACTGGCGTTGCATCCTCCAATTTTCGGGAAGCCAGTGGAAATCCTGCCTGGCTAAGGTAAGGCTGTCGGCATTGTCGGGCAGGCCTTCTAAGGGAAAGACAATATGTTCCATCTGAAAAATGCTGTCGCTGTGAAACTGCTGATAGAAAGTAGTAAAACCTTCCGGCAGTGCAGACTGCTCCTCAGCGACCGCCTCCTCTTTCCCTCCCTCGTGAGAACAGGCTATAAAGATTAGCGGCGCCAATGCAAAAATGAAAAATCTCATATCCATCCTTTTTAAAAAAATAAAAATGGGAAACAGGTCGCCTCAAGGCCTCTCCAGCTTCAGAAATAACGCCGGACATCTATTGAAGTTAAAACCCAAAACTATTGCTCTGCCAGTTCCATCCAGCGCATTTCTTTTTCTGCAAGATCGGCTTCTACTGCCTTCAGTTCTTCGTTGAGTTTTTCAATTTCGGAGAGACTCAGACCGGTCGAGGAGAATCTCTCGAGGATTTGAGCTTTGCGCAATTCCAGCTCTTCCACCTCCCTTTCTAATTTTTTCATTTCATTTTTCTCCTTGTTGGTCAGACCTGCACCCGTGCGCACCTGGGCAGTTTTGGGCTGGATATCCTGTGGCTTAGACTGCCGCCGCTGTTCCCGCTCAAGCTCCTGCACGGTAGCGCGATAGTCCATGTAGCGTCCGTTGAAGTCTCTGATTTTTCCATCCCCTTCAAAAATGAAAAGGTGGTCGCAGAGCTTATCCAACAGAAAGCGGTCGTGAGAGACGATGACCACGCAGCCCGGGAAGTCGAGCAGCCAGTCTTCCAGCACATTCAGCGTGATGACGTCGAGGTCGTTAGTAGGCTCGTCGAGGATGAGGAAGTTGGGGTTCTTCATCAGAATGGAAAGCAGGTAGAGTCTGCGCTTTTCGCCGCCGCTAAGCTGGGAGATGTACACCTGCTGCTGACTCCGGCTGAAAAGAAATCGCTCCAACAGCGCCGCAGCTGTAAGTTTTTGACCCTTCTCCAGAGGGATAAATTCGGCTATGTCCTGAATGAAGTCAATGACCCGCCTGTCAGTGTTGCCGAGGTCGATGCCTTCCTGGGTGTAGTACCCAAAGACCACCGTCTCGCCGGCGACGACGCGCCCGGTATCCGGCCGTTCGCTTCCCGTGAGCATGTGCAAAAAAGTGGACTTCCCCACCCCATTCTTTCCTACAATGCCCACCCGTTCGCCCTTTTTAAATTTATAGTGAAAATCATCCACGATTTTCAGGGAACCAAACGCCTTGCTGACGTAGTGGAGTTCAAGGATTTTACCGCCTAAGCGCTGGCCTTTTATATCAATTTGAATCTCATCCTTATCCGCTCTCTGGTCAGCACTTTCTTCTATATCATAAAAGCGGTCAATGCGGGCGTTGGCTTTAGTCGAACGAGCCTGCGGGGCGCGGCGCATCCATTCGAGTTCCTTTTTGTATAATTTTTTGGTCTTGTCTAACTCAATGGCTTCATTTTCCATCCGGAGCGCCTTTTTCTCCAAAAAATCAGAATAGCCGCCAGTATATTTATACAACTCTCCCCGGTCTAATTCTAAAATCGTATCGCAGACGCGCTCCATGAAATAGCGGTCGTGGGTGACCATGAACAGGGTCAGATTGGGCTGGGAAAGATACCCTTCCAACCATTCAATGATATCGAGGTCGAGGTGATTGGTCGGCTCGTCGAGAATGAGCAGTTCCGGTTCTTCGATGAGCAGCTTGGCCAGGGCGAGGCGTTTCTTCTGTCCGCCGGAGAGTGTGGAGACTGGCTGTTCCAGGTCGGTGATGCTTAGCTTGAAGAGGATTTCTTTGGCCTTCGATTCAAAATCCCAGGCTTTCAGGTCGTCCATTCTGCTAAGAGCGGCCTGCAACTCATCCGCATTTTCGGGATGAATCATGGCCAGCTCGTAGCGCCGGATCGCCCGGATGATTTCAGTGTCGCTATCGAAAATAGCTTCCAGCGCATTGTGCTCGCGATAAAACTCCGGATCCTGTGAAAGATAGCCCACGCGTATATCCCTGCGCAGAAGCACCTGACTGGTCTCCCCTTCGCCCGGCTCAACGCCGGCGATCACTCTCAGCAGCGTCGTCTTACCGCTTCCGTTTTTGGCAATGAGCGCTACCTTCTGCCCTTTGTTGACCTGTAGGCTGACATTGTGGAAGAGTATTTTCTCCCCATAGCTTTTGGCGACGTTTTCGAGTGTCAGGTAGTTCACGATGATATCCGGTGTTTTCGAATTGAAGGCGCAAAGGTAGGAGGGTTTTACTAAAGCTGAGGCGCTGTAATGGCTGGAAGGGTTTTACAATTTTTGAAACAGGAAAAGAAGAGCCAGAAATCTGCCGAACATCATTTAAATTCTCCTTCAAATTACTACTCCCCATTGAATATCAATCGCTTACAATTTCCTAAGTCGGACGAGATTAGCGAAGAGTACAAACATATTTTCACCGCAGGCATTCTTATGGGCGGCGACACATTATAATAAGAAGGCAATATCTCAGGAAGCTCTGCGCCGGGGAAACACCAACTACGATGCAGCCGGTTTAGCCTTCTTTTCTTTTTCCGTAACTCTGTTAACTTAATGCAGGCTCCGGAAGAGCGAATCGCCCCGGCGCAGGATTTCCCGCAGATAATTTATCCCGAAGGGAAATCAATCCGAATTTACTTCAAACGCTTACCTCTCGTTGAATTGCTCCAGAATTTTACGTCTTCCCGATCAATTATTCCCAAATCCTCCAAAGCGCAGCGACAGACCGAGACAGAAGCTGTTCAGGTCGTCATCAGAATAGCCAGGTATGATATCCGCGCCGTTGACCCAACGATAAGATGCGGAGGCGGCGATGCGAAAAAAGGAAAAGACATTGACCTCCACGCCGACTTCAGGAGTTGTGACGAAAATATTATCCGACAGGGAATTCAAAGTCCGGTCGTTGGCCAGGTCAATAGATTCAAAACGAGCCTTACCCCATCCTAATCGCACCGAAGCGTAAGGGTGTACAACTTTACTTTGCAGAGGCGTGTAACCAAGCCAGAATCCACCGTGTTTAAAATTGAGCCTATCCTGCCGACCAATAGAGGAGTTGGTCTTTGAAAATTTCGTCCTGCCCAAACCATAGCCGCCGAGGAAAAAATCATCGAGCACTAAGGCGCCTCCTCCTCCAGGCGTCACATTCACGTCATTGTCCAGATTGCTGTATTCGAAGACAGGACCGCCCCAGGCGCCCATTCGACTGATGTCGTCAAAGATTGCTTTGTCTCCCTGGGCATAGATGCCGGCGGTGATGAATAGAAGGCTGAAAATGAATGCTTTTTTCATAATTGGAAATTGAGTTTCGTGAATTTGATGCTTATAAAAACAGGCTTAAAGGAGCCTTTTGAAAAAAATATGCCGCAGGGGGCTTTTCTCTTTTTTATTTTCAAAGGTATAAATGTCTGCAATTATCTAAACCTAAATCCGACGCTGACGCCTATCCAGCCTTTGAGGTTCAGTTTTGGGCTTAAATCCCTGTCAATCAGAGCATACGGAACGACAGTAGAGCGAATTTCTCCCGTCTCCGGGTTCCTAAGCATGGACGCCATCAGGTTAAAAGCAGGGCCTGCGAAAAAGCCCATTTTTTCTGTAAACTGATAATTCCAAAGCAAACGGAATTGCCCGATACTATTCAGCGTGTTCGTCCAGACTTCGTCCTCGTTGATGTGAAGAGCCATCAACTCAAAATTCAGGTGATTGCGGGGCCTGGGCATGATAACTGTGCCGATGCCGTACCCGACCGACCAAAGATAGTGTCCATCGCCGAGCGGAACCCTGGCGCCCGCCTGAAAGATATTGTAGAAGATATGGGCGCCCATCTTGAGCTGAAAATTTCCGTGTAAGATTTCGCTGCTGTAAACTTCGATTTTATTGTAGCCGTGTTTGACCACGTTCACCAATCCTATCGGAACCCCGCTGACGGTGTCAGAGATATTGAGGAAGCCAATCTGGAATCCCTTCATCTCGCCTTTGGCCAGATTGACCAAGCCGCCGAACTGCCCAATTTCTACGTCCTTAGCAATATTGAACAAGCCGCTGACCTGGAGTTTGGCGTTGCCCCGGCTGAGGTTAAAGGCTCCAGCCGTTTGCACGGCGGCATTTCCGCCTGCGGCATTAAACAAGCCGGAGGCCTGTAGAGCCTTAGCGCTGCCTCCGGAGCGATTGAACAAACCGGAAGCCTGTACGCCCGACACATCTTCTCTGACCCAGTTGACTAAACCGGCAGTTTGCGCAGCCTCAGCTCTATGACTCAGGTTGAAAAGTCCCGCCGCCTGAAGTCCCTTAGTGGCGCCGCCATTGTGGTTGAAAAGCCCGCCTACCTGCGTACCCGTCACGTTGCGCTTCACATGGTTGCCGATGATGGCGGCCTGAAAGCCGGTCATATCTCTTTTTACAGTATTGAGACCCCCGCCTATTTCCAGACCGCTTACCTCGCCGTTGACGCCCCAAAGCAGGTTCATCGAGACGGCGGTCGTGACGGTCTCATCGGAGTTTGGGTTCGTTCCAAATTTGGGGAGGACGGATATCTGGGCAATCTGCCTGTCCGGAGAGGTCGGAGGAAGCCAGGCGGCTTCGCGACGCCATTTTTCAAAATTGAGCAGGGTTTCATCGAAAGAACATCGCTGTGAGACCGACTTTGCAAGCGGCAATTCATAGAAGTCGGACATGGGCAGCGTGTCCTGCCGGGACGCCTTCTCCTGTACCGGTTGATTTTGTTGGAAAACAGCGAGAGTCGCAAGGGTGTCCGCCTGTGCAGAAGCCATTCCCGCAAGAAAAATACTCGTATAAAAAAGAGCCGCTAACTTCATGAAGAAATTCTGTCTGTTGACAATTTGATAGTTTAAGTTCTCAATACAAACGATTTGCTTTTTGGTTTTGTCGCCGGGTCTAAGTCTTTCAAAGAGGTGATTTTTATCTATCGAAAAAGGACGCCTTCTTTATCCAGGCTCCTCTAAGGCAAAGAGGAAGAGCGAAAAATTCCGCACATTAGTTACAGTTGAAGCCCTTTTCCCTCTCCCGTTTTATTTTTTTTAAAAAAAAACAGGGAATACTCTTCTCCGATTTTCTGTAAAAACTGTTTAAACGAAAAGGCTGGAAGAATCTTTTAAAAATTTCCAGAGGGGTTTTGTCGCTATTCAGGCTGTCTGAAAACTGCATAAAAAACGGTCAGTTTTTTTACTATTCCAAAAAGGAAATTTCCAATTTTCGCAGTCTGTGACAATTCTCTTAAGCGCCTTATTCTCAACTCACATATCTTTGCGCCTCATTTTTTTTAACCGCAAATAAAAGCATCCAGTCATGGTAGTAACAGCGATAAAAAAACACAATTTCGGCGCTGGCCCGGCCATATTGCCTCAGAGCGTTTTTGAAGAAGCTTCTCAGGCTGTTCTCAATTTTAACGGGAATGGATTGTCCATTTTAGAAATATCCCACCGGAGCAAAGATTTCGAGGCGGTCATAGTAGAGACGGAAGCCTTAGTCCGCGAGATTGGCGGCTTCGACGATCGCTATGCCGTACTTTTTCTGAGCGGCGGCGCCAGTTCTCAATTTTTCATGGCGCCTATGAATCTGCTGGGCGACAAGGAAAAAGCTGCCTACATTGACACCGGCAGGTGGTCTGCCAAAGCCATCAAAGAAGCCAGGTTGTACGGCGGAGTGGACGTCGTGGCCAGCTCTAAGGATGAGAACTATGCTTATATCCCTAAGCAGTTTAGCATCCCCAATGATGTCGTTTATACGCACCTGACCAGCAACAATACTATCTACGGAACCCAGTATCGCAACTTTCCGGAATCGCCGGCGCCCCTGATCGCCGACATGTCTTCCGATATGTTTAGCCGTCCATTTGACAGCAATAAGTTTGGCTTAATCTACGCTGGCGCTCAAAAGAACCTCGGGCCGGCAGGAGTGACGCTGGTCATCGTGAAAAAAGACTGGCTGGGGCGCACCGGAAGGAAACTTACTTCCATGCTCGACTACAGCGTCCACGCCGAAGGAGGTTCGAGGTACAACACGCCGCCGGTATTCCCCATCTATGTGATGATGCTCACGCTTCGCTGGCTCAAAGGAAAAGGCGGATTGGCCGGCATCGAAAAACTGAACCAGGCCAAAGCCAAAATTCTCTACGATGAAATTGACGCCAACCCCTGTTTCAAAGGCACAGCCACCAGAGAAGACCGCTCTCTGATGAACGTCTGCTTCCTGACGGAAAAACCGGAGCACGAAGCTATGTTCTTAGAAGCATGTGAAAAAGCAGACGTTTCCAATCTAAAAGGCCACCGCTCTGTCGGCGGTTTTAGAGCCTCTGTTTACAATGCCATGCCCATTGAAAGCGTGCGGGCTTTGGTAGAAGTAATGCGCGACTTTGCACAAAAACACGGATAGTAAGGGTCTCCTCCTTTTTGATGATTTTGAAGAGAAGATACTCTGTCCTAGGAAATCAGTCAGGCAGGCGGTGAATTTCTAAACTCAAATACAGGAGAGGGCGATTTTAGAATTTGCGGGAATGGTTACTATTTAGAATGAATTAAAACAAGTAGTTTTACCATCGTTTTTGTCAAACACTTAAAAAGTAGTAGAATTATGTATCCACCGGAACTCACAATGCCCATGGCCGATGAATTGACTCGCGTGGGCTTTGAAAGCTTAACTTCAGCGGAGGCAGTAGAAGAAACTTTGGACAATCAGGATGGAACGACCCTGGTTGTCGTCAATTCTGTCTGCGGCTGCGCTGCGGCCAACGCTCGTCCGGGCGTTCGTTTTTCCCTCGTAGGCGAAAAGCGCCCTGACAAACTCGTTACTGTATTTGCCGGAGTTGACAGAGAAGCTACCGATAAGGCTCGTGAATATTTCACACCCTATCCACCTTCCTCTCCCTCCATTGCACTGTTTAAAGATGGCCGTCTCGTTCATTTTCTGGAACGCCACCATATCGAAGGCCGCTCGGCTGAGGTGATTGCCGCCAACCTGAAAATGGCTTACGAGCGTTTTTGCTAAGAAAACAGGGGCGCCTGGGTTGGAAGTTTGGAACTCAGGCGCTTCACTTTCCTCCCCCTTCATACTCCGATTTATCAGCGCCCTTTATAGTTCTCCCTTCTGTCTGCCCTTTTCCCTTTTTTTATTTTTTTAAAAAAATGGCTTTAGTAAATGGCCATGTAATCCTGCATTGCCTATGAGGAAGGAGCATAGAGTTTCACCTCGTCGCCAATTCTGATAATTCCACCCTGAACGACCATCGCCGTTATGCCACCGTGCCCGCGCATAGCATTGTAGCAGCCAGGCCCGAAGTTCTCCTCCATGCGGGTACAGGGCTGACAGGCGCCCGTCATTTCCAATACGACTTCGCCTATCTGAAACTGTCGGTTGGAAAAAGCCAGAAGGTTGACGCCCGAGACGACGATGTTGCGCCGCGTGAGCGCCGGGTCTGTTTTCTCTATTTTCAAAATGGAGGCGACAGCGGCAAGATGCTCGGCCTGAATGAGCGTCACCTGGCGGGGACCGCCGACATTCCCATAGTGATCGCCGGCCAATCCTTTAGCTTCAACAGCAGCGACCTCCTGCACGGGCTGTACCGGAAGCCTCCTTCCCGGACGAATACTCAGCCATTCCACGCGCCCCGTCTGAGGTATATTTTGCATGATTTCTTTTATATAGCTCATTGGTAATGAATTGAATTTCTTCCTCAAAATTGCTTAACAATGAAAATCAGCCAGACTCAGTCCATCCACGCTGATCAGCCGGTCCAGGCGTATTTCTATGCCCCCGGGTAAAAGCATGAATTCTTCGCCCCTGCGGGTATAGAGGTCTTCGACAGGCGCCACGACAAGCTTCTCGCCCTCATCGTCGCGATAGCGAATTTCAACCGGCCTGCGCCGTAGCGCCCGCAGTTCGAGTTCGGAGTGGAAATCACAGGAGATGGGAATATAAGCCGGTGCAGACATGTAGGATTTAAATTAGCGTGAACGATACGATATCGGGGTTTTTAAAATTTTATACTTAAAGGCTGCCTGTATAAAGTCAGCTCTCTTAAAACGGAAAAACTGAATACAGGCAATCAGAGGATTATTCCTTTCAACGTCTTCCTCCCAATTTGCACACATTTTAAAAAACATACGACTCTGCCTCATAAACCAATGATTATCATTCGATTGAAATCTTTATCGGCCTTATTTAGGGCGCCCCGGAATGGGCGCTAAGTGAATTTGACGCCATGACTTGGCGGCCTTGGATCACGAGAAGATCCTCGGGAAAAGTATCGTCTCTTTAGCTGAGGCAGTGCGATGCCCGTCCTTTAGAAACTCATCAAATAATTACCACTTTCCCAAG
>CAZXQI010000104.1:0-13149 GCA_964643005.1 uncultured Saprospiraceae bacterium
AGAAGCGCCGGGGTGGAACCTGGGCATGGGGCGCCTTACGGACTTTAAGGAAGGGAACGAGCCTCAAACTCTTATCAACATAAACTAAGAGTATTAAAATTCTCCTTCCCCCGAGGAGCCAGGAGAGGTCAAAAAACAAAAGCCAAAAAACCGCACTGCGACTTTTTGACTTTTGCGCTGCTTTAAAAAAGCAGCTATATCGGCGCCGGCTTTTTTTAGCTGGCTTTAAATTTCTTGATAGCCTCTGTCAGTTTTGGAACTACGTCGAACAGGTCGGCGACGACGCCATAGTCGGCGGCTTTGAAGAAAGGCGCCTCCGGGTCTTTGTTGATGACGACGATGGTCTTAGACTGGTTGACGCCGGCTAAGTGCTGGATGGCGCCGGAAATACCGATGGCGATGTAGAGGTTCGGGTGGATGGCGATTCCGGTCTGTCCCACGTGCTCGTGGTGAGGGCGCCAGCCCGTATCCGCCACGGGACGGGAACAGGCTGTGGCGGCGCCTAAGACGGAGGCAAGCTCTTCGATGATGCCCCAGTTTTCAGGGCCTTTCATCCCGCGTCCGGCGGAGACGACTAAGTCGGCTTCCGGCAGGAGGATGCTTCCTTCCCGGCGGTTCACTTCCAATACTTTGACTTTCGGAGCGGATACATTGACCGCGGCGCTTTCGACGGCTACCCCGCTTCCGGACGCTTCCGGACGGATGGCGTTGCCGGCTAAGGAAAGCACTTTTATGTCGGAGCTGACTTCGTACACGGCGTCTGCCTTGCCGGAATAAACGCTTCTGACGACCCTGAAACTGCCGCCGCTGATATCGGGCAGGGCTTTGACGCTGGCGACGGAGCCTGCATTTAAACGTACTGCCAACCTGCCGAGGATGGCTTTGCCGTTGGCAGTGTGAGCCAGGAGAACCACTTTGGCGCCGAGTTGACCAGCTACCTGCGCAATGGCCGAGGAGTAGGTCTGCGTATCAAAACTATCGAAAACAGAATCGCCGGCATTCAGCACTCTTGAAGCGCCGTATTGACCGAGCTGACCAGCGTTTTCAACTTTCCCAAGCGTTAAAGCGACGCATTGAGTACCCAATAATTGAGCTGTTTTATATCCATAAGTCACCGCTTCAAAAGCAGTTTTTTTAAATATACCTTTTGTGGCTTCTGCAAAAACTAAGACCATAATTTTTAAATTTTTAGAAGGTTTTGATTTCGGATTTTCTGCCAGCTTTTGGAACAAAAAAAACCTGTATCAAATGACTTTAGCTTCTTCGTGGAGTAATCTTACCAATTCATCCATGTCGTTTGGGTCAACTAATTTGACCCCCGTTTTTTCATTGGGCAGGCTGAACTGGATGGGCCTGGCCAGGTCGGCAAACTCTACCGGTTCTACCACTTTGAAGGGTTTGCTCTTCGCTTTCATAATGCCCATCATATTGGGAATGCGCTGGTGAGCCATGCCTTCGGTAGCGCTGAGGACGAAAGGAAGTTGCGTCTCCACGGTTTCGGAACCGCCTTCGATGTCGCGGTGCAGGGTAGCCGTTGTTCCATTCACTTCCAACTGGCTGGCGAATGACACAAAGGGCAGGTCTAAGTACTCGGCCACCATGGAACCAACTTCGGAACCGTTGAAATCAATGGTTTCCTTGCCGCAAAAGATGATGTCGTAATTTTCATTTTTAGCGTATTCGGCAATCTGCCTGGCGATATAGAGCGAGCTTTTCGGCTTGGCGTTGACGCGCACGGCGTCGTTGGCGCCGATAGCCAGACCCTTGCGGATAGTCTGGTCGTTGGAGGCGTCGCCTACGTTGAGGATGGTCACAGTACCGCCGTTTTTTTCTACTAATTCGACGGCGCGAACCAGGGCGTACCACTCGTCGTAAGGATTCATGATGAAGGTGACGCCTTCGCCGTTAAAGGTGGCGCCGCCATCCTTAAAGGATATCTTGGCCGCTGTATCCGGGGTTTTGCTTACACAAACAAGTAATTTCATATTAGATAGGTTGAAATTATTTAATCAGAGATGTGACTTTGCAGGAATTTAGCTCTCCTGGGAGCGGCGTTTATCCCCGCTTTTTTTGAGGGCGCAAATATACCCGATAAAAAAAGGAACAGAAAATTTTCCAATGAAAGTTGGTTCTCTTTTACAGAAGCGTGACCTACTCCGAAATAAAGCCGACGAGGCTTCGTTTTTACCTGACTTTTTAATAGGTATTCATTTATGAAAAAATTGTTGTTTGCATTTTTTGTTTTGATTTCCAGTTTCTCCGCACAGGCGCAGGCCGGTAAGATTGCCGACTCGGATATGCCTTTGCTCCATGAATTTGAAGACACAATGGCCTTTTGCGGATTTATCGTCGTCAACGACTCTCTGGCCGAAAATCGCTTCGCCACCTGTCAGAAACTGATAACCACGATGGTCCAGGCGCTGAAGATAGAGAACTCTTTTAATTACCCTTTCGACCGACTCAGCACTATCTCCATTTTGTACCCGCCCGACAGCACTTTCAGGGTATTCACCTGGCAACTTTACGTGGACGTGGATGAATACCGATACTACGGCGCCATCCAAATGAACACTCCTGAACTAAAGCTTTACCCCTTGATTGACCGCTCCTTCGAGGTGGAATCGGAAGACTATGACCTGTTGACGCCGGATAAATGGTACGGCGCTCTTTATTACAATATTCGCCAGTTTGACTCAGAGGAGGGCAGGAGATACCTGCTCTTTGGTTACGACGCCTATAGTTTTTTTGATAAAAGAAAATTGATAGACGTGCTGAGTTTTGAGCAGGACAAAATCGTTTTTGGCGCTCCGGTATTTGTCGAAGAAGATGAAGAAACCGAGTCCCAAACTGTGCGCAACCGCATCGTAAAGGAATATTCCTCAGAGTCTTCATTTAGAATGAATTACGATGAATCTTGGGGGCTGATCATTTTCGACCACCTGACGGTGATGGATGGCAGTTATGGCCAGGGTCCCGTTCTGGTTCCCGACGGCACTTACGAAGGCTATCAGTTGAAAGACGGGAAGTGGTATTGGGTAGAAAAATTCTGGACGGAGGAAATGGATGAAGCTCCGCGCCCCGAGCCTGTCCTCGACAATCGCCATGAAAAAGATATCATGGGCAGGGACAAGAAGAAGAGGAAAGAAAATTGATTTTTCGTAAGCATTAGCCGATACAATTTTCCCGCAAGGTCTCGCAGATTGCTGTTGAATTTCAATTGAACCTGATAGATGTGTTTTTCTATAATAAAAAACCAATTAGGCCATCCCAAACTGATTTCCAAAGCGCAATGTTTACGCTGGAAAATCCCTCCGAAAAGAAGAAGCCAGCCTGCCTTCAACCAATCTTTAAAAATCTCGTAAGAGCATTCTCACTGCTTAGATGAACTCCTCCGGCGCGATTTTTTAAATAGTTTTTAAAAAACAGAGCGGGGTAGCGCTCCTGGCAGTTTCCCTTATTTCTTCTTATTTTTTTTAAAAAAAAGAAAGGGGGGTAAAGTGAGCGGAGAATAAATTCCTCCCTGTTTTGCTTACTCCGGCCATACCGGTTCTCTGGTCGGTAGAAAAAATCGAACCGCCTTTATGTTTTTGGTCTATCGCATTGCATCGTGTTCTCAAAATCTTATTCAACCATGAAAAAAACCTTTTTGCCTTTTGCCATCGCCCTTTTCCTGATGGTCTCCTGTAACAACACAGGAAACCAGCGGGATTTTGCTTCCGAATACGATGGAGAACTGGAACAGGCTGAACTATCCCAACCTACTTACCAGTACGATGAGGCGCCTCCTCCTCAGCTTAGGTCAACTCCTCAGAATCAGCCGACTCAAGGCCAGGAGGAAGAAGCCCCTGTCCCGCGGCAAATCATCAAAACCGCCAATTATCGCATCCAGGTGAAAGACTTGGATGTCAGCAGTAAGCATGCAGCCGAATTGGCGACTAAGCACGGCGGCTACGTGTCGCAGAGTACGCTCAACAACTCGAACTACGAAATCAGCAATGAATTGACCATCCGCGTCCCGGCTAATCGCTTTGACTCGCTGCTCAGCGATCTCGGCGGAGAGGCTATTTTCACAAAATACATGCGCATCCAATCCGAGGATGTGACCCGGCAGTACGTGGATGCGACAACCAGATTGAAAACCAAAAAAGAAGTGCGGGATCGCTATGTCGAAATTCTGCGCAACAAGGCCAGGACGGCGGAAGAAATCCTGAAAGCTGAAGAGCAAATCGGTATCGTTCAGGAGGAAATAGAGGCCAAAGAAGCGGAACTGCGATTTTTGAAAGACCAGGTGGCCATGAGCACTATCATGCTCGAACTGTACCAGGCCATCGAATACAGGCCCGAACCGAGCGCTTTTCACGAATCATTCTGGAGCAAGCTGAAAACCAGCCTGCAAGATGGCTGGGGATTAGCGCAAGGTCTCGTGTTGTTCTTCTTCAACATTTGGCCGATCGTCATCCTGGCCATCGTCATCTGGTGGAAGCGTCGTTGGATAGGCTCGAAACTGCGCCGGAAATAGCCCCCGGAGCCGTCATGTCGAGAATCATGATCTTTTGCCAGATTTTTCCGACAAGTCCCTGGGTCAGATTTTCGATATCGTTGACGGTTGTCATCACCTGTGAATCCTGAAAATTTTGAACGTGTAAGGCTGCCAACTTGCTGATAATGGAAAGCAATTCAGAGCAGTAATCGAGATAGCGGGACAACTCATACGCCGTCATCGTCCGCCCGGACGCAACGGCGGCGGTGGGTTTGTACCCCGATAGCAGGAAGATGGGGTCTTTGGTCAGTTGGTGCATATCCACTACGTGGGCAATGGAGCGCAGGCGATGCAGCGATTTGAGCGCCATCCTGCGCTTGAGCCGACTTTCCAAAGTGGCAAAAAACAGCACCGTCAGCGATAAGAAGATGAGTTCATTGATGGCGCTTTCGGCGCCCTGTAGCAGCGAAATCAGATTTTTTTCCCGCGCCGGTATCATTTGAAAAGACAAGGTCACTAACCAGACTGTAATGACGATCAAAGTGATAATTGCTGCAATGGTTACCAGTCGGACTACCCAGATAGGCTCGCTCAGCTTGTCCGTCAATTTCACGCAATTGTCGCCTACTCCCTGCAATTCTTTAGTGACCTGGCTCAGCCCCGAACCGGGGAATCGCTCGTCAATCCGTTGTTGCAGTACCTTCAGGGTTTGGAGCAGGCGCTGGGACTTCAACTGGCAATATTCACTTCTTTGGGTTTGGAATCCTGAGAACAGCATTTCAGTTTTTGGGCAAATTTAGATTTTAGCGCTGTTTTTAGAGCATGATACAGGGGTTATCCAATAAGCTTCCTACTTTGCCCCCTTCGCCTTATCGACAGAGCAAACAGTTTCCTCTTTTATGTTTTTTCCAAAATATTGGCTGTGCTTTTTTCTCTCCCTGTCTTTCGCTATGGCATTGACTGCCCAAGAGGGAGGCCCGCCCATGCTGACCGACGATGCCAGAGTAGCCGATTTTAAAGAATGGGAACTGAATCCGTCCATCAACATGTCTGTGACGGATCGCCTCGTTCTGTCGGCGCCGCACATTGATTTGAACTACGGCGTCCTTCCAAACCTACAGTTGAAGATAGAGGCGCCGCTATTATTTGAATTCCAAAAAAATGAACCTGGGAATGTAGGTTTGGGAGAGCTGAACTTTGGCGTTAAGTACCGCTTCTTAGACGAAGAAAAGCGCTGCGTATCGGCGGCTACATTCCCTCAATATGCCTTCACAGGAGAGAAAGGGCTTTTCCTTCCCGTGTTCTTCGAACGCAGCTTCGGCAG
This sequence comes from uncultured Saprospiraceae bacterium, assembly GCA_964643005.1. GTDB lineage: Bacteria > Bacteroidota > Bacteroidia > Chitinophagales > Saprospiraceae > UBA6168. Next base: position 5,805 of record CAZXQI010000104.1, read on the forward strand.
GTTTTTGCTCGGAACTGCCGTAGCCTGTTTTTTGGGCGCCGATAAGCCCGACAGGGTTGAACTGGGAGCGCTCTCCGGCTTTCGGGCGACAGAAGGCTTCCACCTAATGCTGGAATATTACAATGTTCAAAACGTCCATCAGCCCGACGGCGCAAATGGCTATGTCAACTTGGGCTTCCGGGGCGAGCTAAAAGATAAGCTGCTGGCCATGTGCTCATTCGGCGCCCAGCTTGTCGCGCCGACTTCGGCAGAGAGGGAAAGGTTTATTGCATGGATAGGATTGAGGACTTTGTTTTGATAGGAGAAGTGGGGGAGATGCGCTCCCCATCAGGAAAAATCTGCAGAAAAATCTGCGCCATCTGGGGGAACCCCCACCCCTGCATTTTTTAAAACTCCACCAGTGTCACCCCATCCCCGCCATCCTCGGCGGCAGGATGATATACCTGCCGGACTTCTCTGTATTCTTTAAGTTTGGTGCGGACGATATTGCGAAGGACGCCGGCGCCTTTGCCGTGGACGATGCGCAATTGGCTGGCGCTCGTCATCATGGCCCGGTCAATGAAATCCTCTACCCGTCGGAGCGCCTCGTCGGGAGTGAGTCCCCGAATGTCGAGACGGCTGTCAAAGCCGGCGTTTTGAGCGATGGTATCGTTCTGGATGCTCGCAGCGCTGCGGATGTCTAAAGGAGCGCGGGCGTGCTCCAAATCTTGTAGCTTAATGGTCATCCGTAGCTGGCCGATATTGACGATGGCGCTGTTCTTCCCGATAGATTCTATGACGCCGGTCGAAGAGCTCCTGCGCATTTTGACAAAATCCCCGGGTTGGAAGGAGCCTTTTTTCAATTCCGAATATTGCGGCGTCGGCGTGTCGTACACCTCTGTCTGCAATTCCTTCACCGACTCTTCGGCTTTGCGGCGTTCCTCCCGATGTTGAACGGCCAGTTCCTTGGCCTTTTCGAGGTCTTGCTGCGCTTTGATTTCCCGGACAAGTCGCTCTAATTCGCGGTTCTCGCGGGTCACCTGTTGCAGCTCCTGCTCCTTTGCTTCCAATTTGAATTTCTTTCGCCGATACTCTAAGTCGCGGTGCAGTTCATCGTAGCTTTTGATGAGCTTCTCCAGTTGCTTTTGCCGCTCGTTCAGCGAAGCCAGCTTGTCGTCGGCTTCCTTTTTTTCGCGTTGCAGGTCAATGAGCAGATCGTCCACCGCTGTTTCTCCTTTGCCGCTGCGCTTGCGAGCATAGGCCAGGATTTTCTTGCTCAGTCCACTTTTCTGGGCGATTTCAAAAGCGTAGCTGCTGCCCGGTCGCCCGGCTCTGAAGAGATAAGTCGGCGCCAGGTGCTGCTGGTCGAAGAGCATAGAGCCGTTGATGATTCCCTTATTTTTAAAGGCAAACATTTTCAGATTGGAATAGTGCGTGGTGATAACGCCCCAAACGCCCCGCTCGTTGAACTCCTTTAGCAGGGCTTCGGCGATAGCGCCTCCCATCTTTGGGTCGGTACCCGAACCGAACTCGTCGATCAGCACTAAGGTCCTGCTGTCGGCTTGTTCCAGGAAATTGTGCATGTTGACCAATCGGCTGGAATAGGTGGACAGATCGTCTTCCAAAGATTGCTGGTCGCCGATATCTGCAAAGATTTTTTCAAAAACTCCCATCTCGCTGATTTCGTCCACGGGCGCCAGCATACCGGCCTGTAGCATGAGTTGCAGCAGCCCGACGGATTTCATCAGGATGGATTTCCCGCCGGCGTTGGGGCCGGAAAGAATCACGATGCGGTTCTCCCCGTGCAGCTGCAGATCGAAGGGCACGGTTTCCCTCCCGATTTTTTTATTTTTTAAAAATAGCAGAGGATGGCGTCCCATTTCAGTTCCAAAATTTGGGCGAGCGACGAGGCGGGGCTTTACGCCATTCATCTGCGAGGCCAGACGAGCCTTCGCTAAGACGAGGTCGTAGCGAACCAATACCAAAAGATACTGCCGAATGAGGGGTGTGTAAGGACGCAGTACGGCGCTTAGCTCTTTGAGGATGCGCCAAATCTCCCGGCGCTCTTCCTGTTGCAGGTCGAAGATATCATTATTGATTTCTATGACTGGTTCCGGCTCGATAAAGGCGGTGCGACCCGTGGCGCTTTCGTCGTGGATGATTCCCCGAATTTTTCGCTTGTGCTCTGCCGGCACGCTGAATACCCGACGGTTGTTGCGGATGCTCTCTACATTGTCGGTCAGCCAACCGCTGTTGCGGTAGTTGTTGATGAGGCTGCGGAACACCTTGTCCAATTCCCGCTCTTTGCCGATGATAAGCCTGCGTATGCGCTGCAATTCTGGCGAGGCGTCTGCCCGGATGCCGCCTTCCTCGTCGAACACCCTGCCAATGGCGGCGCTCAGGGCAGGATCAAAATGCACGGGGCGAATGATATCGTAAAGCGATGGGTAAGCCTTCTGGCGCTCCGGCGTAAAGAAGTGAACAATATCGCCCTGAATGACCAATACCGCATTGACGCGGCGAAAACTCTCCTCCGGTAACACGTAGTCCTCAATGTCCAACATGCGCAGGTCTTCGCCTAAGTCCTCATAAGCGGCTAATGGAAAATGGTCGTTGTTCTCGAGCGTTATTTTGTATTCCTCCACTTCCTTCAACAGTCCCTCAATGGCCTGAACATCCGTCAAAAAGGGCAATGTACGGGCTGCCTCTCTGCCTAATTCCCCTAAGCACTCCTTTTCTAAGAGCTGGATGATTTTATCAAATTCTAATCGTTCACAGAGATCTTTAGGTAGCAATTGCATGTCTGCCGGTTATTTCTTTTGATGCGAAGTTCGGTGGAAATTTCCCTTTGGAAAAATTCGGAGGAAATTCATTGAAATTCTCCTCAGTAGAAATTCATTGAAATTTTTTCTCCTTTTAAAAAATATAAATGACCGGACGGCATGCGCCGTCCGGTCATCTTTCATTGGCATTTTTGAAAACTTAAAATCATGCGGGCGCCTTTTCCTCTTCCTTCTTAGCAGGTCGGATCATCAGCCGCAGAGACTGGTCGTAGGTGAGGTAGCTCCATGCCCAGTTGATGAAGACGACGAGTCGGTTTTTGACGCCGAGGATTTCCATCAGGTGGACGAACAGCCAGAGCATCCAGGCGAAGAAACCGGCAAAGCGGAAGCCCGGCAGGTCGGCGACGGCCAGGTTACGCCCCACGGTAGCCAGCGAACCTTTATTGAAAAAGCGATAAGCTTTCATCGGCTCCTTTTCGGCCAGGCGGAGGAAATTTTTTCCCAAATTGGAGGCCTGCTGGATGGCGACGGTAGCTACCTGAGGATGGCCTTTGGGGTATTCTGCGGTCTCCATCAGCGCCAAATCGCCGATGGCGAAAATGTCGCGATAACCTTTTAACTGGTTGTATTCGTCCACGTTCAGACGGGCGCCCCTGCCAAAGGCTTCGGCGGGAATGCCGGGCACTTCCACGCCCCGGACGCCGGCAGCCCAGATCAGCGTTTCTGTGCTCAGGGTACTGCCATCGCCCAACAAAACATCGTGGCCGTCGTAGTCTTTCACGAGCGTATTCAACATGACTTTTACCCCCAATTTTTCGAGAAAAGCTTTCCCTTTTTCGGAGGATTTCTCTGAATAGCCGTTTAGCACTTTTGACCCGGCCTCTAAGAGGTAAATGTTCATCCGGCTAAAGTCTAATTCAGGATAGTCTTTGGGGAGGATATATCTTTTCATCTCTGCCAGAGCGCCGGACAATTCCACTCCGGTTGGCCCGCCGCCGACGATGACGATGTTTAGAAAACTTTCGGTGATTTCGGGATCGTTCGAGTTGAGCGCCTGCTCGAAATTGTCCAACAGCGTATTCCGGAGGTCAATGGCCTGGCTGAGGGATTTCATGGGGATGGCGTTATCCCGCAGGTTTTGGTTGCCAAAATAGTTGGTGCGGGCGCCCATGGCCAGCACGAGGTAGTCGTAACTCAGGTCGCCCAGGTCGGTAGAAATGACGCGGTTCTCCGCATCGACATTTTCAAGTTTGGCGACGCGGAAGTGAATGTGCTCCTGCTTTTGAAAAGTTTTCCGCAGTGGGAAAGAAATAGCGCTAGGCTCCAGTCCCGCCGTGGCCACCTGATAGAACAGGGGCTGAAACTGATGGTAGTTGTTTTTGTCCAAAAGGACAATCTGGTAGTTGCTTTTTCGGAGGGATTTGGCAAGCTTCAGGCCTGCAAAGCCACCGCCGATAATGACAATTCGTTTTCGCCCTGTTTCGGGTATATTGGCTATGGTCGTCATGATCTTTTTATTTTTTTTATTTTCAGAAGGAAAACAACAAATTTATTTCTATGTTCAGAATGTCTAAGTTCATTGAAAACCAATGCCTTACTACAAAAATTCATTTACCTGAAACGATATTGGGAAGAAAGGGGAGTTGGAGCCGGATTCCTTTATTTATAGGAGAGGAAATGAAATTTTATCTTTGGTAAGGGTTGTGTAAAATTTCGATATTTTTTGATTTTAGGCGCAAATTCGCCCCATCTGCCAAAGTTGAGCTTAGCGCCGCCGCCGATTCCTGACGAAGCTGTTAACACAAAGCCCGCCCGTCGGAAGCTTCCCGCTCTTCCTTTCCCATCCATTTTAAAATAGTGTTGAAAATGTCGGCGGTGCGCGCCGGCCGCTCGTCCCATCCCTGCCGGTTGTAAAGGAAGGGCACGAGCATGTGGTCTTTGTGCAGGGAGCCGTGAGAGCCGTGGTGTTCGGGTATTTCCCAAAAATCGCGGAGGTCGTATCCCGGGGCGGCGCTCACGACCAGATCGCCCGCTCTGTCGCTGCGAAACAACTGCTCGATTTGCACTAATGCGTCGGGGTAGTCGCTGTCGAAGGTAGCCCGGAGAGCCTGCAAATTGTCCATTCCCTGTTCCAGCTTGCCCAACTTAAAAGGGTCTCCACTGATGGGATGATAGGAGAGGCCGTTCTGCTGGAGGATTCTGGCGCTGCCGGTTTTGGAGGCCACCCAGAAATCATTGTCGGCTCCGCGCCAGGAAAGAAAATCAACTTCGGGACGCGCCAACAGCGCTTCGAAGGCTTCTGCGCCTAAGGCCGATTTCACGTCGTCGCCCCGGAGTATCTCGTTATTATTTTTCAAAACATGAATGCTCCCGAAGGAATTGCCGGAAATCATTACCGCAGCTTCTGGATTTCTCTTGAAGATATTGGGATGGGCAATCGTCTTCAGACCCTGATCGCCCAGAAAGTCTGCCAAGTCGAGGTGGGTATGAGTCGCCGTCAGGCCGTGGTCGGAAGTGATGATGAGCAGGGTGTCGTCCCATCGCCCTTGCTTTTTCAGCTTTTCTACCACCTGTCCGACGCTGAAGTCTAAGAATTTATAAGACTTAATGGTCTCCTCGTGCTCCGGCTGGTAGTGGTGGGCGTTCCAGTCAATACAGGGAAAGACGACAAAGAAGAACTCCGGATTCATGTCCAAACCGGCCATCATTCGCTTATGAGCTTCATCGTCCACGGGCTGGTGTACGAAGAAATAATGCGCCCGAAAGTACATCCATGCCTTGCCCTTATTGCCGAGGTCGTTTTGTTCAGGTACGCCCTTCGTCAGCATGGAAAAGATGTTGAAAGGTCGCTCGAATTGCTCGTGCAGGCTGGGGTACCCGGCTCTCACGTCCTCATTGAAATACCTCGACTGTGCGCCGATGTAGGTTCTCACTGCAAATTTGCCAAAGCGATTTCGGCGAAACTCCGCCTTGTCGAACCAGCGGATACCGGGCACGTCCAAAGTCCCCGGAAAGCCGCCGTAAATCATGGGCAGATAAGCCGGCCCTGTCGTCGTTGGAAAGCAGGAAGTAGCCGTTCGGAAAGTTCCGTTTTTTACAATTTCCCGCTGAATATTCGGCAAATGCCCTTCCTCTAAAAGCCGTTTAAAGATATCCGGCCGCGCCCCATCCGCCAGCAGGTATAAAGTCAGTGGATTCTTTTTTTTCATTAAAAAAAATTTGAAATAAGAGCAGTCGGATAATTTTTTAAATAAAAAAACTAAGCCCTAAGGTGAGCCTGAACGATGAACAAAAAGATGAACATGGTAAACCCGCCTACATAAATCAGCGCCCAGGGCATCAGGCCAAACAGCGCCAGCACGAAAAACAAGAAAATATAGAAATCCCGCTTTCCCAGAAAGTCAACGGCTTTGATGGCTTTGGCCCAGACGCTGCCGCTGTCCAGAAAAGAATATTGAATATTGAAAGAGCCTTCCTTTTTAAAGCGAATCAGGTAGAGCAACAGACCGGTAAAGCAAAGCAGGGTAAAGATACCGGCCAGCTTTCCGGCCCAAAGAATGTACTCCGGCTCTCCCGCCCGATGCACGCCGAGGACTAAACAAAACAGCACGGCAATCATGGAGACAAAATCGAGCAGGGTGTCCAACCACTGACCGAATTTGGAACTTTGCATTTTGAGGCGGGCAATTTCTCCATCTACCCCGTCGAGGGTGGAAGCCAGTTGGTAAATGGCGGCGCCGATCAGCCAGTTGATATAGCCGCCCTGGTACATGAAATAGCAGGGAATGAAGGCGATGATTCCGGTAAAGATTGTAATCTGATTCGGTGTAATGGGTAGATAGGCGAGCCATCGGCTGATGGCGGTAGAAATCTTTCGGTTCACATTGCGGGAAATGACGCCGTCGCTGGGCTTGACGAGGTTCCTGATCATGCGCTGCTTCACCGTTTTGAGTTCCACATTGGAGTGGATGGCGTGACAGGTTCTATGGCCGATGGATATGCGTTCGCCAATTCCCAGGCTGTCTTCTAAATCGGCGAAAGCAATCTGCTTCGCTGTTTCCTGACTGATGAGCGCAACTTCTGCATTCTCCGTCAAAGTGATTGGAGCGATCTCGATTTGTTTTTTCAAATCCTGCAACACGGAGGTATCTACGGCCAATAGTTCCGGAACATAAAAAACTCCGGTATTTGCCGATTGGATGGCCTCCTGCCAGGCATTCGATATCTCATTTTTGGAAAAATAATGGAGCCGGGTTTCTTGGGAGGCCCGTTTGGTTCGGGATTTTAAATGTTCAACATCCTGTCCGACGAGGGCGATATTTTCTGCACCGGTCTTTGCCAGGGCGATGAGCGTCCGCTCTAACAGCGTCAGTCCCAATAAGTTATAGTCTGTATTTTCATCTGCGATGACGAAGGCCGAAAAACCGGATGCGTCCATTATGTACTGCTGATTTGGAAGGTAAAAGAAATTTCGGCCGCAAAAGTGAAGATTTTTTTTCAGGCGGCGGCTATAAATAGAGATAGAGGGCTTTCTCAAAGAATTTGATCAAAATGGAACCCATCGGAGAAAAGCGCCGTAAAAT
>CAZXQI010000105.1:0-12991 GCA_964643005.1 uncultured Saprospiraceae bacterium
ACTCGGATGGATTCCTCCCATCGGGACAAATCAACTGCGGAAAAATCAACTTCGCCAAAACAATGAAACAACATTCTCTTCTCACATTTCTGCTGGTATTTTTCTCCTTCGTCCTTTTTTCACAGGGAAAAAAATTTACCGTATTGCAGTGGAATATCTGGCAGGAGGGGACGATGGTTCCCGGCGGATACGAGGCGATTGTAGAAGAAATCGCCCGTTTGCAGCCCGATTTTGTTTGCTTTAGCGAAGTCCGAAATTACCGCAACACCCGCTTCAATGAGCGCATCGTCGCCTCGCTCAAAGAAAAGGGGCTGAGCTACTACTCGTTTTACAGCTACGACAGCGGCCTGCTGAGCCGGCATCCTATCTCGGACAGCCTGACGATATTTCCCGAAGATGGCGACCACGGAAGTATTTACAAACTGACCAGTTCGGTACACGGTCAAAAGGTGGCTATTTACACGGCGCATTTAGACTACCTAAACTGCGCCTACTACGACGTGAAGGGCTACGACGGCTCCGCCTGGAAGGAAAGGCCAAAGGTCAACTCAGTGGAGGAGGCATTGAGACTGAACGAGTTATCCCGGCGAGACGAGGCCATCAAGGCATTCATCGAGTCGGCCAGAGAGGATTTGGAAAATGGCTATTGCGTCGTCATTGGAGGGGATTTCAACGAGCCTTCTCACTACGACTGGGTGGAAGCTAACAAGAACCTGTACGACCACAACGGCCTCGTCATCCCCTGGACGGTTTCGACGCTCTGCCAGGAGGCAGGCTTTACGGACGCCTATCGAAAAGTCCATCCGAATCCGCTAAAGTATCCGGGCATTAGTTTCCCCTCCGACAATCCCTTAATAGCCGTCGAAAAACTGACCTGGGCGCCCAAATCCGACGAGCGGGAGAGGATTGACTTCATTTTATATCAGGGAAAAAATATCAAAGCCGTTAAGGCGCTCATGTTTGGCCCCAAAACATCCATCGCGCGAAGCCGGCGAGTCGCCGAAACTTCAAAAGATAAGTTCATCCAGCCATTGGGCATCTGGCCTACCGACCACAAGGGGCTATTGGTTACTTTCAAATTGAAATAGCGCAAGGAGAGTTTTTTTTAAAAAAATTCTCTCACTCCTCCCCGCCTGCGAACTGCAACAGGTTTGCAATCAGACCCGTCCAGCCGGTTTGGTGAGAAGCTCCGACTCCCCTGCCGTTATCGCCGTGAAAATACTCCGGGAAGATGAGGTAGTCTCTAAACTGGGGATCCGTTTGCATCTTTTCGCTGTCGCCAAAAATCGGCCTCCTGCCGCGCTCATTCCTCTGGAACAGGGCGACAAGCCGCTTCGACAATTCAAGGGCAATTTCTTTCAGGGAAAAATACCGACCCGAGTTGGTTGGATATTCCACTTTAAAATCGTCGCCGTAATAGTCGTGGAATTTATGTAGCGATTCGATGATGAGGAAGTTGACAGGCATCCAGACAGGACCGCGCCAGTTGGAGTTTCCGCCGAGTATCGGCGTGGTGGATTCTGCCGGCGAGTATTGCACGCTGAATCGCTGCCCGCTCACTGCGACCTGGTAAGGGTGAAGTTCATGGTACTTCGACAGGGAGCGCACGCCGTAGTCGCTCAAAAATTCCGTCTCGTCGAGCATGCGATACAGGATGCGCTTCATGCGGTGTCCGCGCAGCAGGGACAGCAGGTGCTTTTCATTCATTCCTTTTTCGCGCCAGCGAGAGACCAGCGTTGCCAGTTCGGGGCGATTGCGCAAAAACCACCTCATCCTGCGCAGGAAATCCGGCTGACTTTGCAGCAACTCGTCGTCCAGCACTTCTACCGCAAACAGGGGAACTAAGCCGACCATAGAGCGGATTTTCAGTTTTACCACGTCGCTGTCTGCCATTTTAATGGCATCGTAATAAAACTCATCGCCGTCGTCCCACAGGCTGGACTTGTTTTCGCCCATGCTGTTCATCGCTCCGGCGATATAGAGAAAATGTTCAAAGAACTTGGTGGCAAGCCCCTGATACACGGGATTCGTCTTGGCTAATTCTAAGGCTATGCGCATCAGGTTTAGCGAGTACATGGCCATCCAGCTCGTGCCATCGGACTGCTCTAATCGGGCGCCTCCCGGCAGTTGTTTGCTGCGGTCAAAAAAGCTGATATTATCCATGCCCAGAAACCCGCCCTGAAAGATGTTATTGCCCTGGGCGTCCTTCCGGTTTACCCACCAGGTAAAGTTGATGAGCAGTTTGTGAAATATGGTTTCCAAAAATGCCGCGTCTCCCTTGCCCGTGTTTTTCTTGTCTATTTCATAAACCCGATAGACAGCCCAGGCGTGAACCGGTGGATTGGCGTCGCCGAAGGCCCATTCATAAGCCGGCAGTTGCCCGTTGGGGTGCATGAACCACTCATGGGTGAGCTTGACTAACTGGTCTTTGGCAAAATCCGGATCCACTAATACGAGCGCGACGCAATGGAAGGCCAGATCCCAAGCGGCATACCAGGGATATTCCCATTTGGCGGGCATGGAAATAATATCTTCATTGTTCAAATGCCGCCACTCGTGGTTCCTGCCCAAAAGGCGTTCGGGCGGCGGCGGCGGCTTTCCCGGATCGCCGGAGAGCCATTTTTCTACGTCAAAATGATAAAACTGCTTGCTCCACAACATCCCCGCAAGCGCCTGCCGATGTATCATCTTTTCTTCGGGAGAAGATATATTCTTTTGAAGGCTGTCGTAAAACTCATCCGCATCCTGCTTACAGCAGGTAAATATATCTTCAAAATCAGCAAAGGCATTGTCAAAGTCCTTATTGGATAATCGCAGTCGAAACGTTTGGGATTGTCTCGCAGGAATAATCACATCGTAATTGACAGCAGCCTTTGTGCCGTGTCTGGCGGGATTTATGGCGGAGGCGCCCTCAACGATATAATCATTTATCCCGTCCTTATAGAATTTTCTGCCATCGTCGTAAGCATATAATTTCGGCGCATTGCTTTCATTATTGCAAAACAGCAATCCGTTATTATCTTCGCAATATAATTTGAAGTTAATCAGTCGGCTATGCTCTATCTGCACAATGGAATCTCCGACAGCGGAGAGATTGGGAATGTACTCCTTGCGCCCCCATGACCAGGTGTTTCTAAACCATATAGTGGGCAATATATTGATAGGAGAGCTTTGTTCGCTGCGATTATAGACTGTTATTTTGATAAGGATATCGTCTGCGTCTCCTTTGGCATATTCGAGGAATATGTCAAAATATTCGTCTGCATCAAAAATGCCTGTATCAATCAATTCATATTCCGACTCCAATCTCGAACGCTTCTTATTTTCTTCCACTAATTCATTATATGGAAAAGCCCTTTGAGGGTACTTATACAGCATCTTCATATAAGAATGGGTGGGCGTAGAATCGAGATAATAATAAACTTCCTTCACGTCCTCGCCATGGTTCCCCTCCTCATTGGTAAGGCCAAAAAGCCGCTCTTTGAGCATGGGGTCTTTTTTGTTCCAAAAACTGACGGAGAAACACAGGCGCTGAAATTCATCGCATATACCTCCAATCCCGTCTTCGGACCAGCGCCAGGCAATGCTGCGCGCCGTGTCGTAAGTGGTATAATTCCAGGGCTCGCTTTCGGCGCTGTAATCCTCGCGAACGGTTCCCCACTCCCGTTCGCCCAGATAGGGTCCCCATTTCTTCCATCCTTTTTGTTGCAGTTTTTTTCGCTCTGTATTCATTGTCGCTACCTGTTTTAGTTTGAGTCACTCAGGATAACGCAACCGGGCGCTTGTGGGTTTGAGTCTTTGTTTCTTATCGCAGAGAGAATAAAGTTTTTTTACAAGGCGGAAGTGCGCGCATCTAAAATAGCCCGTCCTGAAAACTCAGGCTAAAACGGCGTCAAAAAAATTAAGCAAAACTCCCCGCCTCCCCATCCCGTGCAGGCGCCGCCAGAAATCCAAGTTCAGCAAAACAAAGCATCTCGAAGAAAAGCGCATCGGCCTCAAAAAAATATGCGACATTTACCCAGCCGGCGGGGTTCTTTAGCCTGGCGGGGTTTTCCAACAGATGATTTTTGGCGAGGGAGAAAATCAGTCCGAATTCACTTTGGACTTGACAGTAGTTTTTTTTCAAACCACATCATTCAGCATTTTAAAAAATTCATCATTCATCTCTCATCGTTCATCATTTCAAAAAATTCATCATCAAAAAAAATCGCCACACGTGAAACTTGCAATAGGAATAGACATTGGCGGCACCAACGCCAACATGGCATTAGTCAGTCCAGCGGGGCGTATCGTCAGACGGGCGCAAATTTCCACGAGCGAACAGGCGGATGAGCGCAGTTTTTTTGGGGCGCTGTTTTCTGCCCTGTCCGAACTGATGGCCGGAGCGGGAGGCAATATTCAATGGGCGGGGATTGGCGTCGGGGCGCCCAGCGTCAACGAGTCGGAGGGGACGATTGAGAATCCGGCGAACCTTCCTTTTTCTTCTCGCGTGGAGTTTGTGAAAATAGTAAAAGAGCATTACCAACTACCCGTTTTTTTAGCCAAGGATAGCAACGTCTCTGCACTGGGGGAGATGCGCTACGGCGCGGCGCAAGGCATGAAAAACTTCGTCCTGCTGACCTTAGGCACCGGTCTGGGCTGTGGGATAGTCATGGACGGAAGGTTGCTGCGGGGAGAGAGAGGTCATGCCGGCGAAGCAGGCCATGTCTGCGTCCAGAAGGATGGCAGGGTCTGCGGTTGCGGCAGAAGAGGCTGCTTAGAAACCTACGTTTCGGCGACGGGATTAAAGAGAACCGTTTTCGAACTTATGGCCAATACGCTGGAAGACAGCATATTGCGCGACATTTCTTACAAAGCGTTGAATGCCAAAGCCATTTCCGAAGCGGCCCGGCAAGGCGATCCACTGGCGCTCAAAGCCTTTGCCCTCACGGGAGAAGTACTCGGTCAGGCGCTCGCCGACATGGCCGCCTGGTTTGAGCCGGAAGCATTTATTCTGTCGGGCGGACTGGCAGCGGCGGGAGAGTTTCTGTTCAAGCCCGGCATCGAAAGCCTCGAAAAATACAGCTTAGCTTTTAACAAGGGAAAGATTCGCGTGGCGCCCTCCTCCCTGGGAGAAAATGACGCCGCTCTGTTGGGAGCAGCCTCCTTAGTCTGGGAAATGTACCGGAAGGATGCCGCCTATCCACAGATTTGAAAAACTGCCTGAAGCTCATTCATCAAATGTCAGCTCAAGTAGGCGATTCTAATTTCCTTTGAAAATCAAATAGTCAGGCCGCCATTTAGGAGTCCTATTCTGTTTTTTAAAAGCTACTTAGGTTCCTTTGAAATTAGGCGGGCGTTCTCCCGTGAAAAAATTCTCTGTGGGGCGACCTGGCAGAGATTCAAAGCCTTCGCTCTTTTAGCATTTTGGATGCTGAAGCGTCGGGTTATGGGAAATTATTTTTTTAAAAAAAGAAAATATGAAACAAGTCATCTTACTCTTTTTGATACCTGTCCTGTTCCTGAGCTGCCATAAAATGGGCGGCCATCAGTCGGTTCTCAACGAGTACAACCTCGTCCCTCTGCCCGCCGAACTGAAGCCGAAAGGCGGGCGATTCCAGGTGAGCGGCGATACGAAGATTCTGCTGCTTTCCAATGATGAAGGTCTGAAAACGGCGGCTTCCCAGCTCGCCTCCGTCCTGATAAAAGCTACCGGCACGACGGTCGCTCCGGTGGAAGCTTCGAAACAAAAAGACGCCTTTCTGTTTAGCCTGGATCCGACGATAGAAAACGACGAGGGTTATCGTCTGAGCATTTCTCCGCAGGGAGCGGCTATTCAGGCAAAGACGGGCGCCGGCGCATTTTACGCCGTTCAGACCCTGCGGCAGTTGATGCCCGCCGGAGCGGAGGAGAAAGCTACAGCCTCCTTTTCAATCCCCTGCGCAGAAATCAGCGACGCTCCGCGCTACTCCTACCGCGGGATGCACCTCGACGTTTGCCGCCATTTTTTCGGAGTAGATTTCGTCAAAAAATACATTGACCAATTGGCGTTGCACAAGTTCAACCGCTTTCACTGGCACCTGACGGACGACCAGGGCTGGCGCTTAGAAATCAAGAAATATCCAAAACTCCGGGAACTCGCCTCCTGTCGGGACGAGACACTGGTCGGACATTATTTTGCCGATAATCCGCAATACGACGGCCAACAGTATTGCGGCTTTTACACGCAGGAGGAAGCCCGCGAAATCGTGCGCTATGCCGCAGAGCGCTTCATCACCGTCATCCCCGAAATTGAAATGCCGGGACATGCGCAGGCCGCCATCGCCGCTTACCCCGAACTGGGCTGCACTGGCCGGAAAATTCCCGTGCTCACCAAATGGGGCGTTTCGGAAAATGTATTTTGTCCCAATGAAGTCACTTTTGAATTTCTCGAAAATGTACTGACGGAAGTCATGGATATTTTCCCTTCCAAATACATCCACATCGGCGGAGACGAATGCCCCAAAACGCAGTGGGAGCAGAGTCAGTTTTGTCAGGATTTGATAAAAAGAGAAAACCTGAAAGACGAGGACGGCCTACAGAGTTACTTCATCCATCGCATGGAAAAGTTCCTGAACTCGAAGGGACGCCAAATCATCGGCTGGGATGAAATCCTCGAAGGCGGTTTGGCTCCCAATGCCACCGTGATGAGCTGGCAGGGAATGGAAGGCGGTATCGCCGCCGCCCGCCAAAGGCACGACGTCATCATGACGCCGGTTGATTTTTGCTACTTAGATTACTACCAGTCCGACGATCCGGAGGAGCCTCTGTCCATCGGAGGACATCTGCCATTGGACAAGGTTTATAGCTTCAATCCCGATCCGATTGAATTGACGCCGGAAGAGCAAAAGCACATCCTTGGCCTACAGGGGAATCTGTGGACGGAGTACATTGCCGAGACGCAACACTTAGAATACATGGCCTTCCCCCGCGCCTGCGCCATCGCCGAAATCGGCTGGACGCCTCAGGCGCTACGGAATTACGACCATTTCATCAGTCGCCTGTCGAAACATATAGACCGCTTAGAGGCAATGGGACTGAACGTCGCCCGAAAGATTTACGACGTAAAAACCAAAGTCGCTTCGGGCGGGGGCGACGGCGTCTCCGTCAGTCTGTCTCCAAAAATGAGCGGACTCGACCTGCGCTACAGCACAGACGGCTCCACTCCGACGATGAACAGCACAACTTACACCGGGCCGTTTGCTATTGAAAAAAGCTGCACCCTTAGAGCCGGCTCTTTCAGAAACGGGAAGCCGGCGGGTAAGGAAGCTGCGCTCATTTTTAATATGCACAAAGCCGCTGGAAAATCCATCCTGCTCGCCGAACAACCGGCGCCCAAATACAGCGGCAACGGCTCCGGCAGTATCGTCAACGGCGTCCTCGGCCCCGACGACCACTTCGGCGATCCCGAGTGGTTAGGTTTTCAGGGCAAAGACTTAGACGCCCTCATCTCCCTCGGTCGGGAAATGGATCTTTCATCTGTCAACCTTAGATTCTTCAACGGGAAGAAGCAATGGATTTATCCACCCCGGGAAGTGATGGTTCTAATCTCTAACGACGGTCTGCGCTTCAGGGAAGTCGCCATAGACGCCGTGCAGGACAGCGGCGAACAAATCATCTCCACCCGGCTCAGGTTTCCGAATACAAAAGGGAGTTACCTAAAAGTCCAGGTAAAGCGCTACGGCGTCATCCCGGAAGGAGCGCCAGGTGGCGGCCATGAGGCATGGCTGTTTGTGGACGAGCTGGTGGTGGAATGAGAAAGGGCGTTTCAACAACCGGAGGAATTTTGCCAGCGTCGGGAAGGACCTGCCAGGGGATGCGGGGCAGACAGGCTCCAATTTCTTTGGGCGTTCCTCTTTTATTAGCCTTCTGTCTTGTGCCGAAGGCCGGTAGGCGGGGGGGGGGAGCTTTTTTTAAAAAAAGTGAAATAGGGAGCAAGGTTTGGTTGAGTAAAATCCAAAAACTGCCTTCGAGATTGAGGACAGGCAGAAACCGGGCGAGCGATACTATTCCTGCTGACTCATTCAAAGTTTTTGAAACAGACTAAAAAGAAGAAACCACGAATTGAGTTTTCCAGAATAAGCGGTTTATAAAAGCCTCCCACAAGGGCAGGCAAAAAATCATTCAGACATAGAAAGCTATTTTTTGGCTAAAAAATGGCGGCGGATTGCCTTGAGGTTTTTACTTTCGGCATGTCTTTTTGAAAGAAGTCTTTAATCATAGAAGCAGCATGAAATCAGAAAACAGACTCGTCGGACTGGGGCTTTTGACTGCAATCCCGGCTTCGCTTTGTTGCATCGCTCCCATCCTGGCGCTGTTGTCGGGGACGAGCGAACTCGCTTCTTCCTTCTCGTGGTTCGCCCCATTTAGGCCTTATCTAATCGGCCTAACAGTTTTGTTGCTTGGCTTTGCCTGGCATCAGAAGTTAAAACCACAGAAAGCAGTGGAATGTAGTTGCGACTGCGAAAGCTCCGGGAAAACGCCTTTTATTCAGACCAAAAAGTTCTTGGGGATTACAACGATTTTTGCGGTATTGGCGCTGGCCTTTCCAATGTACGCTCATGTCTTTTACCCTTCCACTGAAAAGCAAACATTCATCGTTGAACCTCAAAACATTCAGATGGCGACATTTGAAATCAGTGGAATGACCTGTACGGGTTGCGAAGAGCATATCTATCGCGAGATGAATAAATTGACGGGAATCATCGAGGCGACTGTTTCTTACGAAAAGGGAAATGCCGTCGTCGAGTTTGATCAGACCAGAACGAATATGGACGAGATAGAAAAGAGCATTGCCAATGCGGGCTATTTCGTAACCGAAAAAGAAGAAAAAAAATGAGCCTACTACTACAATCCGTCATCACCTGTCCGGCCTGCGGGCGTCAAAAGGAGGAAACTATGCCCCTCGAAGCCTGCCAATATTTTTACGAGTGTGAAAACTGCAAGAAGGTTTTGAAGCCCAAATCAGGGGATTGCTGCGTCTTTTGCAGCTTCGGGTCGGTGAAATGTCCTTCCATGCAGTCAGGCGCAAAATGTTGCAAATAGCCCGGTATTCTCCCCTCAACTTTTTCTAAAAGCCTGCCTGGACGCCATCCTCCCAGTCGGGGGGCTATCCCGTGCAAATTGTTTTTTTAAAAAAACCAGGAGGCGGGCTCTCCCCTGTTTTATTACTGAATCTCGCCTGCGGGAAATTTCTTCGGAGCAGGATTTCAGGAAAAAGAATTTCCATTAAATTTTTCCAAAGGAGAATTTCCACCAAATTTCAGTCGAATTATTCCGAAGGAGAATTTCCTTTGCAACTTATCGCTGTATATTCGTCACCGGATTTTTTAAAAAAACGGCATCTTTCCAAAATGCGGCGACTTTTTGCAGCAGCCTAATTCTCAGGGCTTTAAGGTCTGGTACTTTCGGATTTAGAAAGCGCGGTTTTTAGCAATAATCAAAACAAAATGCAACTAACTACTTTAGACTGGTCTTTCGTCGTCGCCTTCTTTGTATTGTCACTGGTCATTGGACTTGTCGTCAGCAGGCGGTCGGGCAGGAGCACTTCCGAGTATTTCCTTTCGGGTCGCACCATGCCCTGGTGGCTGCTGGGTTTTTCCATGGTCGCCACGACCTTCAGCTCCGACACGCCCAATTTAGTCACCGATATCGTCCGCAAAAACGGGGTCTCCGGCAACTGGCAATGGTGGGCGTTTTTGCTCACCGGCATGCTCACCGTATTCGTCTATGCCAAGCTATGGCGGCGCTCAGGCGTACTCACCGATCTGGAATTTTACGAACTGCGCTACTCCGGCAAAGCGGCGGCTTTTTTGAGAGGCTTCCGGGCTATTTACTTAGGCGTGTTTTTCAATGTCATGATTATGGCGACGGTGTCCCTTGCCGCCATCAAGATTGGGGGCGTGCTGTTGGGCTTGTCGCCCATCCAGACCATCCTCATCGCCTCCTTAGTGACGGTGGCTTATACCTCGTTGGGAGGGCTGACCGGGGTCATCTGGACGGATTTCTTTCAGTTTCTCGTGGCCATGGCCGGGGTAGTGGGAGCGGCGGTGGTAGTGGTCAATCTGCCGCAGGTAGGAGGCATGAGCAGACTGCTGAATCATCCGGAAGTTCTGCCGAAACTGAGCGTGATTCCCGACTTCAAGGATATGGACGCCTTAGTTCCCTTCCTGATTATGCCCTTAGCTATACAGTGGTGGAGCGTATGGTATCCAGGCGCTGAGCCTGGCGGCGGGGGCTATATTGCGCAACGCATGTTGTCGGCAAAAAACGAGTCGCACGCCATCACGGCCACGCTGTTTTTCAACTTTGTCCACTATGCCCTGCGGCCCTGGCCCTGGATTTTGGTAGCGCTGGCTTCGCTCATCGTCTTTCCGGATCTGGCCTCGCTACAGGCGGCCTTCCCCAATCTCCCTGAGAACATCATCAACGACGACCTCGCCTATCCGGCCATGATGACTTTCCTGCCTTCGGGTCTGCTCGGGTTAGTAGTGGCTGCGCTGATTGCCGCTTATATGTCCACCATCGCCACTCACCTCAACTGGGGTTCGAGTTACGTGGTGAATGATTTTTACAAAAGATTCCTAAAACCCGAGGCCGGCGATAAAGAGTTGGTGAACGTGGGTCGGGTCTCTACGGTTGTGCTGATGGTTTTTTCGGCGCTCGTGGCGCTGGCGCTTTCCAATGCATTGCAGGCCTTCAACATCCTGCTGCAAATCGGCGCCGGAACGGGACTGATTTTCATCTTGCGCTGGTTTTGGTGGCGCATCAACGCCTGGAGCGAAATTTCAGCTATGGTGATTTCTTTTATCGTGGCCTGTGTTTTTGAATTTGGAATGCCCGATTTGCCGGCACACGTCAAGCTGGTTTCCGGCGTAGCCATCACTACCGTCTGCTGGGTGCTGGTAACCTTCCTGACCCAGCCGACCGATCACTCTACGCTGCTCAGTTTTTACAAACTCATCAAGCCCCATTCAACAGGCTGGCAGCAGGTCATCCAGCCCGCATTAGCCGAGGGCAAACTGGAACGCCCGGAAGTAGTAAAAGGGAGGTTGCCCATCGAACTGATTTGCATGGTCGCCGGCTGTTTTATGGTCTATGGCGCCCTGTTCGGCATCGGCTTCTGGTTGTACGGCGAAACGATGAAGGCGCTTTTAGGGCTTGTCATCACTTTGGCAGCGGGATTCGTACTGCTCAAATCATGGAGCCAGGTGAAAGGAGAGAATTCCTGATAAGACTGCATTTCACCGGCGGCTCTCCATTTTCTCAATTTGAAGTTCCAGATAGTGGATGGAAATTCCAGGTTAGAGAGTCAGGAATTTTATTTTTTTAAAAAAACAGCTAATGGAGGAAGCGTCCCAAATTCGCATACAAAAAGGAGATTTCGTCCTGTCTTCCGACCCGGCTCTATTGGATATTGAATTGATCTACAAGTTTTTATCTGAGGATGCTTACTGGGCCGAGGGCATGGCATTCAGCGAGTTGAAGGAGACTATCGAAAATTCGCTGTGCTTCGGCTTATATGCCAAAGGAGGGCGGCAGATCGGATTTGCCAGCGTCGAAACCGATTTCAGCAGTTTCGTCTATCTGACCGATATTTTTATTTTGGAAGAATTTCGGGGGCAGGGTCTTTCCCAGTGGCTCATCGAAACCATCATCGCTCATCCAAAATTGCAGGACATCGAAAGCTGGATGTTAGTGACGGACGCGGCGCAGGGGCTGTACGAAAAATTCGGCTTCAAATCCATCCCCGGCAGCCCCAAGCTCATGGAGCGACTGAATCCGAATTCTTCAAAAAAAGCCGGCGCCGACCTTCCATGAAAATCAAGGGAACACATTACCGCACTATCTGGCTAAAAGAGGGAGACGCCGCCACCGTTCAGGTTATTGACCAGCGGCATCTTCCGCATCGCTTTGTCATCGAGGATCTAAAAACACCGGATGATTTCGAAACGGCCATCCGGGATATGCACGTCCGGGGCGCTCCGCTCATCGGATCGGCTGCCGCATACGGCTTGTATATAGCCGCCCTATCCCTCCGCGATTCAGCTTTTTTTGATAAAAAAATAGGAGAAGTCGCCGACAGACTGAAAGCTACCCGACCTACGGCGGTCAATCTCGCCTATGCCGCCGACCTCGTCTTAGACGCTATTTTAAAAGAAAAAACGTCCGGGGCTAAAATCGCCTCAGCCCTTCGGACAGCGCAGGCCATCACGGAAGAAAGCGTGGAGCATTGCCGCCTCATCGGTCAGCACGGCCTTCAACTCATCGAAGATATCTGGCGCCAAAAAAAGAACGCCGACTTTCCGGTCTTCCGAAATCAGCAGCCTGGGACGGTCAATATCCTCACGCATTGCAATGCCGGCTGGTTGGCCTGCATTGACTACGGCACAGCTACGGCGCCTATCTACAGCGCACACGACCGGGGCATTCCCGTCCACGTCTGGGTGGATGAAACCCGGCCTCGCAATCAGGGCGCCTTTTTGACGGCCTTCGAGCTACGGGAACACGGCGTACCGCATACCGTCATCGCGGACAACACCGGCGGCCACCTCATGCAGCGCGGATGGGTGGATCTCGTCATCGTGGGTACCGACCGCACCACCCGCAGCGGCGACGTGGCCAACAAAATCGGGACCTATCTCAAAGCCCTGGCTGCAAAGGACAACGGGACGCCCTTTTACGTCGGCGCGCCCTCGTCCTCCATAGACTGGTCGCTGAGGGACGGACTAAGGGAAATCCCTATCGAGGAACGCGATGCGGAGGAAGTGAAAAAGATTAGCGGATTGGATAAAAGCGGAGAGATCAGAGAAGTGCTGTTGACGCCGGCGGGCAGTCCGGCGGCCAATTTTGCCTTCGATGTGACGCCGGCCAGCTTAGTCGCGGGTCTGATTACGGAGCGGGGAATCTGCGAGGCAAGTCCTGACTTGTCCCTATTAAATTTAGTGCGGTCATAACTTATTGATAATCAGCA
>CAZXQI010000106.1:0-12968 GCA_964643005.1 uncultured Saprospiraceae bacterium
CTTTCCAGGGAAAGAGCTATCTTTTGATTAGCCCGTTTGTAGCCTCGGCAGGTTCGTTGTTTGCAAAAGCGACGGAAATTCAGTCCTTGTCGGGCAGGAAAGCCTGGGAGGATACTATGGACATACAGGATATACCCTTGTCACCTATAAATTGCCTAACACAGAACTATTGTTGAGTTTCTCCATCGTAGATTTAAAACAAGACGTCTGGAAAATCCCCCATCAGAAATATGGAGACGGAGTAAAACCCGATTACAAAATCGAGCCGGGGATTGAAGAATATCTGAGCGGCAAAGACCTGGTCTTAGACTTTGCAAGACAACTCATTGAGAAGTGAAAGGGCGCCCAACAAACAAACTGGCAAAAAAGCAATGACAGCCGCCTTCATTTGAATCCCCTCGCTAAGTTTGAAATTCGGTCTTTACTTAGACATTTTGACTAAAAGAGTCGCTATCGCAAGGTATCCGCCCGATTTGATTCAGTAACTTCGCCCGGGGATTCGCCCTTCATTTTTTTTTAAAAAAATAATCTGAAAATGAAAGAACTGAACTTTTACCTGTGTTTAGCTATTGTTTTAATCTTGCTGCCTTTTGTCAGTCAGGCACAACAGCCGAATAATGCAAATTCCAAACCGCCAAAATTGACTGTTTTGAAAGAAAAAGAAATACCGGCAAACGGAGAACTCCGACCTGTCGACCAGCAGGTAGTTGACAAAAAACTAAAAACTCCGACTGAACAACTCAGGAGCCTGTCGGCTTACGATTATGAATCAGTGCCGGGCGACCCCTTAGGCGTCAAAATTTACACGCTCAGAAACGGCATGAAACTCTATATGAGCGTCAACGATAACGAGCCTCGCATCTACACCAACATCCCCGTGAGGGCAGGCTCAAAGCACGACCCGGCAGAGACGACCGGCCTGGCGCATTATCTGGAGCACATGATGTTTAAAGGCACTGACAAAATTGGTTCTTTGAACTGGCGTAAGGAAAAAGAACTGCTACAGGAAATCTCCGACCTCTATGAACAGCATCGCTTCGAGACCAATCCGGATAGGCGCAAGGCAATCTATACTCAGATTGACAGGGTCTCCAACGAGGCGGCCAAGCTTGTAGCCGCCAACGAATATGATAAAATGGTAAGCTCTTTAGGCGCTCGTGGAACGAACGCTTATACCTCAGTAGAGCAAACGGTTTACGTAAACGACATCCCTTCCAATGAGCTGGAACGCTGGATGCAGTTGGAGAGCGAGCGCTTCAAGCAAGTCGTCCTGCGCCTTTTCCATACAGAATTAGAGGCGGTTTATGAAGAATTTAACATCGGACAGGACAACGACGGGCGGAAGGTTTATTCGACCATCAATGAACTGCTGTTTCCTTCCCACCCCTATGGAACCCAGACGACGATTGGAAAAGGAGAGCATTTGAAAAACCCCTCCCACGTCAAAATCCAGGAGTATTTCAATACTTACTACAAGCCGAATAACATGGCGATTGTGCTGGCCGGCGACTTCAATCCCGACCAGGCTGCCGCATGGGCGGAAAAATATTTTGGCTCCTACCAGCCCGCTCCCATTCCTCCTTTCGGATTCGAGCGGCAGCCTGAATTGAAAGAAGTGGTGAAAAAAGAAGTCTTCGGACAGCAGGCGGCATACGTGCAGATGGCTTGGCGGTTTGCGGGCGCCAATTCGGCGGACGCCGATTACCTCGCCATGATTTTCCGCATCCTCGCCAATGGCAAGGCCGGGCTGATTGACCTGGATCTGCTCCAAAAGCAAAAGGTGCTGGAAGGCTATGCCTACGCTTCCACGATGGAAGATTTTTCAGTTTTCCAGATGTATGGCAAACCCAGGGAAGGGCAAAGCCTCGAAGACGTGGAGAAGTTGTTGCTGGCTGAATTGGAGAAAGTCAAAAGAGGTGAATTTGACGAGTGGCTGATGGAGGCCTGCATCAAAGACCTCAAGCTCAGTGAAATCAGGTCTAACGAAAACAACACGGCGCGCTCCAGGCAAATGACCAACGCCTTCATCACAGGCGTGAAGTGGGAGGATTACGTCAATCGCTTTAGCCGCCTTGAAAAGCTGACTAAAGCAGACATCGTGCGCTTTGCCAATGAGCATTTTAAAAATAACTACGTCGTCGTGTACAAGCGAGTGGGAGACGACCCCAATGTCTTCAAAGTTGACAAACCCTCTATTACTCCTGTATCTCTCAATCGGACGGAAGTTTCTGAGTTTACCAAAAATTTCCTGGCAGAGAAGTCGCCGAGGTTAGAGCCGGTTTTTGTGGATTTCAAAAAGGAAATACAGACAAGGCAACTCAAAAGCGGCATCGAGTTCGACTATATCAAGAATAAAGACAACCCCACTTTCAGCCTCAACTACATCATAGAAATGGGCAAAAACAGCGATAAGGAACTGGCGATGGCTATCTCCTATCTGCCCTACCTCGGTACAGACAAATACACGCCCGACCAGCTCAAGCAGGAGTTTTTCAGACTGGGACTTGATTTCAATGTCAACGTGAGCAGTGAACGCGCTTATGTGACGCTGTCAGGTCTGGACGAATCCTTCAACGAAGGCCTGAAGCTTTTCGAACATATTCTCGCCAACGTAAAAGGCGATGATGAAGCGCTCGCCAATTTAGTACAGGATGAACTCTTAGAGCGCAGCAACGACAAGAAAAACAAGGGTACGATTCTGCGCTCGGCTATGTTTAGCTATGCCCGATATGGCGCCGACTCTCCTTTTACCAACAACCTGACGCCGGCTGAATTAAAAGCGCTGACGCCCAATCAACTTGTGGCTAAGATTAAAGGCATCACGAGCTATGACCACAATATATTTTATTACGGCTCCAAAGAAATGGACGACGTCCAGGTGATGCTGGACAAATACCATAAGACGCCTGCGAAACTTCAACCGGTTCTTCCGGCTAAGGAGTTTAAGGAGCAGCCGACGACCGAAAACCAGGTGGTGTTTGTTGACTTCCCAATGGTGCAGGCAGAGATTATGCTCGTTTCCAAAGGCACGGAAAAATTCAACCTGGATGAGTTCATCATGTCGGAGTTATACAATACTTATTTTGGGTCAGGCTTGTCGTCCATCGTTTTCCAGGAAATTCGCGAATCCAGAGCGCTGGCTTATTCAGCCAATGCCTTTTATGGTTCCCCTGCTAAAGAAAACGAAGCGCATTACCTGCGGGCTTACGTCGGTACCCAGGCTGACAAAATGCCCGACGCCATCAAAGCCATGCAGGAAATCATAGAAGATATGCCCTATTCCGAGTCTCAGATCATGCAGGCTGTTCAGTCCATTCAGAAGAAAATCGAGACGGGGCGCATTACGAAAAATAACATTTACTGGAGCTATCGCACAGCCAAAGACAGGGGATACGATCGCGACCTTCGCAAGGATGTTTACGACAACATGAAGCTGATGACGCCGAAAGACCTCCAGGCTTTTCATCAAAAGCACGTGAAGGGTCGCAACTACACTTTCCTCGTACTCGGAAGCAAAGAGAACATTGACATGGACTACCTGAGAAGGATTGGAAAGGTCACTGAGCTTTCTGTGGACGACGTATTTGGCGATAAAACGACCGATAGGCCGTAATCCATTGAAATTCTCTTTCGAAGAAATTCGATGGAGATTCCAGATATTCAACTCTGTTAGCGTCATGCGCGCTAACAGAGTTGATTTTTCAGGAGGGGAGTCCTTTAGAATTTTTTGTGGAAATTTTCTTTGTGAACCCGCCCTCCCTCCATCCCTGTAAACCCGCCTAATTTTTTGGGAAAATGTCTTACTTCCTTTTCCTATTTGTTTTCTTTTTTGGAAAAAATGCCCTTTTCACGGAACCCGCCGCACAGCCGCCGCAGCCTCAGACAGGACCGGGCGCTGCGACTTACAGTCATCAGTCCGCCTCCTTTCAGGATTTTGCAAAAAAACAAGATGGGTATTGGCTGTTCGAGCCGGCAGAGCCAAAACCAGATTCCGGGCATGTCGTCGTTTTTCTGCACGGCTACGGCGCTTACAATCCGATGATTTATGGAAAATGGCTGCGCCATCTGGTTCAAAATGGCAACATAGTCATTTACCCCAGGTATCAGCGAAGCCTCCTGAGTCCGGGGCCGGAAAAGTTTGCAAAGAATGCGGCGACGGCTATTCGCGATGCGCTGGCCGAATTGGAAGGGAACGGGCGCGTAAAGCCTGTCACTTCTCACCTGGCTATGGTGGGGCACTCTTACGGAGGCGTCATAGCTGCCGGACTGGCTATTCAGTACGAGCAATATGAAATCCCCCAGCCGAAAGTGCTGATGCTCTGTTCGCCGGGAACCGGCAGATTTAAAGGAGGGCGACTTGAGAGCTATGCGGAGATGCCTGCCGACATATCCATGCTGATTACGGTTAGTGAAGACGACTGGGTAGTCGGCGACGAATTCGCCCTAAAGGTATTTGAAGAGGCGACGCAGACGCCGCAGCGCAACCTGCTCCGCCAGTTTGCCGATGCGCATGGAGAGCCGCCTTTGAAGGCTCATCACAACCAGCCTTACAGCCTGGATACTGCCTTTGACACGGGCGTCAGAAACTACACCGCCAAAAAAGCCCTTCGCGTTTCAACGCTTGACGCAGTGGACTACTACGGCTACTGGAAGTTGTTTGACGCCATGCTGGCTTGCAATCGGCAGGGGACATTTTGCAATTATGCTTTTGGAAACACTCCGGAACAAACCTTTCTGGGCGCCTGGAGCGATGGCGTGCCGATAAGGCCTTTAGAGGCGACGCTGCCCGAATAAACCCTTCTCGGTTTATACTTTATCTAATCTTTTCAAAAACATAAACCCTATATAGGCGACCACGCTGAGCGCCGCCAAAAGGTACCAAAGCACAGAGAACCCCCAGTTATCGGCTATGGCCAGGCTGATGTAAGGACCGAATACCTGGGAGACGGCGTAACTCATCGAGAACAGACCCATGTACTGACCTCTGTTGGCGTCTGTGGCCCGGTTGCTGGCGTAGGTGTTGGTAAAAGGCATATTGAAAACCTCGCCGATGGACAAGATGAACATCGAAAAAAATGCAATGGCAAGACCTGTTAAAGGTAGATTGAGAATCAGATAAGACAGGCCGTAAAGCACAGCCCCTATAGCCATACTCATCAGCCCGCCTATTCGCCGTTCGATGACAAACACCGCAGGCATTTCGAGTACGACGACTAAAAAGCCATTCATGGCCAGCAAGGCTCCAATGACTGATTCTGAAAGCAACAATTCCTGTTTGTAAAAAACGGGCAGAGAAGACAGAAACTGCATGAAGACGACGGCTACAATTGTGGTCAATACCAGGAAGAAAAGATAAACCCTGTCTTTGTAGGGGGATGGCGCTTTTTCTTCATGGCCGCTTTTCTCTGGCGCCGCTTCTAAGCCGCTTTTTTTTGGTTTTAAATAAATGCGAAATGCGATGGAGGCGGCGATGCAGGTCAGGCCGTCAGCCCAGAACAGCGTGTCATAACCTGCCCATCCTGCCAGAAAACCGCCGATGGCCGGCCCGACAGACCAGCCCAGATTGATAGCCATGCGCACTAAAGAAAAAGAACGGGTGCGGTTTTCTGGCCGGCTATAGGCGCCGATGGCCGTCAGCGTGGCAGGCCGGAAAGACTCGACGATGATGCTCACTATAAATATGGTGGAATAAATACCCGTCGTGCTTTTCACATAGCCGAGCGCAATAAACATGATGCCGCCCAGCAACAAAGACCAGAACATGACCGGGTAAAACCCAATTCGATCGCTTAGGTACCCTCCTAAAAATGACCCTACCAAAGCTCCTAAACCGAAAGCTGACATTGCGATTCCCGCCTGTTCGAGACTAAACCCGAGCTTTGTCGTCAGATAAATCGAGAGGAACGGAATGACCATGGTTCCACTCCGATTGATGAAGGTGATGAGGGCGAGCAGCCAGGCCGACCTGGACAGGCCGCTGAAGGATTCACGGTAAAAAGAAAGCGTGCGGACGAGCATCGTGAAGAAATTATTGGAGGAACGGCATGATGTGAACGACGGTTCTTCTCCATTGAATTCAGGTCTCAGAAAAACTGTCTTATCTTTATCATTATCCGATAATTTTCCTTTTTAATTACTTTTTAATTCTTCCATTTTTTAAAAAATTGGTATCCTTGCAGTATTCATCCCATTTTAAAAAGGATTTGACCAGAGAAATATCCCTGTAACCGGATTTTTTTAAAAAAACAAACACAAACAAACAAAAATGAGGGCACTTATTCTCTGCTCATTGATTCTTATTTGTTTCTCGGTTACAAATCAGACAGCATTTTCCCAACAGATTTTTATCAATGAATTTTTGGCCTCCAACAGCGGCGCGCTGACGGATGAAGCCGGCGAATTCGACGACTGGGTTGAATTGTATAACCCGGGGCCTGATCCGGTGAACATCGCGGGGATGTACGTCACGGATGATTTGAACCAGCCTACCCAGTGGCGGATACCAGATACCGCTCCCGCTCAAACGACTATCGCCCCCGGCGGCTTTCTACTGCTCTGGTTCGACAAGCAAATGTCGCAGGGCCCCCTGCACGTAAATGCCAAACTGAGTGCAGACGGAGAAGATATCGCCATTTTTGCGGCAGATGGACTCACACTGATAGACGGCCTGGCCTTTGGTCCACAAACAGCCAATATTTCCTACGGCAGAGTACCCGACGGAGGAGCTGATTTTCAATTCTTCACCCAGCCTACGCCTAATGCGCCCAACGACCCTTCTACGGGAGGCTTTTTTACAGAAAAACCGATTGCCTCGGTAGAAAGTGGGTTTTTCAACTTCAGTTTTCAGGTAGAACTGAGCACTGCTACTGCCGGCGCTGAAATCCGCTATACCTTAGATGGCAGTGTGCCGACCGGGCTTTCCCAGGTTTATTCCGCACCATTGCCTATCAGTCAGACGACGACCCTACGCGCCAGAGCTTTTGCAGCGAACATGCTGCCCGGCTCGACCATGACCAATACTTACTTATTTGATACTCCCCATACTTTCCCTGTCGTCGCCATTTCCTTTGATGAAGCGGATTTCTTTGACAGTCTTACGGGCATTTACCCCAATTACCTGGAAGAGTGGGAGCGACCCGTTCAGGTTGAACTTTTTGAAGACAACGGCAAACCCGTGATGGAACAGGAAGCTGTCGCCAAAATTCACGGCACAGGCAGCGCTCAGTTTGCTCAAAAGTCCCTGCGATTCAAGGCTAAGGCAGACGGTGGAAGCGGTTCTTTTAAATACCCCATTTTCCCGGATATGGAATATGAAGAGTACAAAACTTTCATCCTGCGAAATTCGGGTCAGGACTGGAACACCACCATGTTTCGGGATGCTTTTGCCAGCAGCCTGGTGGACGATTTGAGCGATGTGGGAGCTATGATTGAAAAACCCCGGCTTCATTTGCAGGGATTCCGCCCGAGCGTTGCTTATTTGAATGGCAAATATTGGGGGATTTACAATATGCGCGAACACATGTCGAAGACCTACATCGAACAGCACTTCGGCTTAAAGGACAGCGAGATAGATCTACTGGATAATGACAATGACGCCAAGGCGGGCGATTATGACCGTTGGAATTTTTTCACACAATACCTCTCCGCCAATCACTTTAAGGATGACGATCAATTGCAGGAGCTGGCAAAATTCCTCGACCTCCCTCATTTCCTCGACTACAATTTATTCAATATCATCATTGACAACAGCGACTGGCCCGGCAACAACTACCGCCGTTGGAGAGAGCGGAAAAACGACGCCCGGTGGCAGTTTCTCACTTTTGACCTGGATCTGAGCTTTGGATTGCTCGTCCACGAGGAGAATGGCCTGGGTTGGAATACCGGCGACGCATCCGCCAATTCGCTCGCGCGTGCGCTCGACAGCACTGCCGTATTATGGCCCAATCCTTATTGGACGACCCTGCCTTTGCGCAGAGCTATGGAAAATCCTTCTTTCCGCAGGGACTTTATCAATCGGGCAGCCGATTTTTTGAACGTCCTTTTTAAAGAAGAAAGAGTCAGCCAACGGGTGGATGAGTTTGTAGAACTATACCAACCGGAGATGCAGCGCCACTTCGATCGCTGGCAACAAGGCTGGAATCCCTGGGCTGCCAACCTACAGATACTCCGAAAATTTCTGAACGAACGACCGCAATATGTCCGACAACAACTGACGGATTACTTCGATGAGATTACGGGTACTGCGAATGTCATTATAGAGATAAACCCGCCACAGGCCGGTCGTATATCCTTTAGCACCATTCAATTAGATGGCAGCCACTCGCCCTGGGAAGGCGAATATTTCACGGGAGTGGACATTCCTGTAAAGGCTGAGCCTATGCCGGGTTATGTCTTTGTCGGCTGGTCTGACGATGCGCTGGGCGACGCTCCTTCCGGAGCGGTCAATTTCTCTGGAGATGAAAAATTAGTAGCCTACTTCCTTCCCGGCTCTTCCTCAGAAGATCCTATTGTAATCAACGAAATCAACTACAACTCTTCTTCCTCGATGAATAGCGGCGACTGGGTGGAGTTGTTTAATCCCAATGACCACGGTGTGGACATTTCGGGATGGACATTTGAAGATGAGGGAAGCTTCTTTGTCATGCCTGGAGGTACCGTCATGCCTGCGGGTAGCTTCCTTGTCTTGGTAGAGGATGCAGTAAAGTTTTCTTCTATTTATCCTAACACAGTCAACGTTCTTGGGGATTTTGGAGAGGGCGACCGCGGATTTAAACTCAGCAATAGCAATGAGCTGATTCAGTTGAAAAATGCTGCGCTCGTGGTCATAGACAGCGTGCATTATCGGGATAAAGCGCCCTGGCCGAAAGAAGCGGATGGCACGGGCAGCACCCTCCAACTCATTCGTTGGGAATTGGATAATGCGCTACCTGAGTCCTGGAAGGCCGACATCCCCACGCCCGGCCTGCCTAACGTGGCGCCACAGCAATCGCAAACTATTGATTTTCCGGCGATAGGTAACAAGTTCACCAACTCTCCTCCTTTTACGATTACAGCTACCGCCAGTTCGGGCCTGCCGGTAAATTTCTTTGTCGTTTCGGGCCCGGCTACCCTTGACGGCGACATGGTAACAGTGTATGGCAGCGAAGGTATTGTGACGATTGGAGTGCAACAGCAGGGGAATAATAATTGGTTGCCGGCGCCTGTTGTTTACCAAAGTTTTCGGGTGATAAAACCGGCTGTACATTGTAGCGTAATAGCCGAAATGCCGTGGTGGGAATGGATAGAGCGAGTAGAGTTTGGGGATATTGATCATTTATCTTTTAAAACTCAAATCGGAAATTTCACATCTATCAGCACGATGGCGCCTATAGGGGAGAGCCTTCAACTGACGGTGACGCCGGCATTTAGCTGGGAAGTATTCGACGAGTATTTTAGAGTCTGGATTGACTTCGATCAGGATGGCTATTTCGACGGCCCGGATGAATTGGTGTTGGAAGCTATTGGGAGATCGGCTGTCAGTGCGGATGTTTTTATTCCTTATAATGCAGTACCTGGGCCGACGCTCATGCGCGTGGCCATGCAGCGGGATAAGTTTCCTGAACCATGCGAAGACATTATATACGGAGAGGCTCAGGATTACACCGTTATTTTGTCTAACTCTTCAGACTGGATGTCTGACAATCACACCGGATTAGAGAAAACCACCTTGAAATTTTTACCTAATCCTGCGAGGTCAACATTAAACGTTCGCTTTTCAACCGGATATGACGGGCTTGTCGGAATGACCGTGGCTGGAGGGGGAGGGGTTAACCTGTTCAACGAGCGCTTCAACCTCCAGGCTGGCGAGCATTATATCGAGTTAGACATTTCTTCTCTGCCATCGGGCACATATCAGTTATTGATGCAGCGCCCCAAACAAAAACCTATCGCTGGAATTTTTGTAAAAATGGAATAGTCGCAGAGTTAGCTGTGCTTTTGTGAACAAGAATTTTTTACTTGCCAGGGCGCTGATGGA
The DNA here is from genome assembly GCA_964643005.1 of uncultured Saprospiraceae bacterium. Classification (GTDB taxonomy): domain Bacteria; phylum Bacteroidota; class Bacteroidia; order Chitinophagales; family Saprospiraceae; genus UBA6168. The sequence continues at coordinate 10,016 of CAZXQI010000106.1, forward strand.
CGCTGATTTTAGTCCCAAATGGCGGGGGCATTATTCCCGATAATTTTTTTTTTGACATTAATCTGTCAGAGACTACCCTTGACATTCCCTCTTGTCAACTCAGTCTTTTGTCAATATTTTTAGCTTTAGCCAAAGTGGAGGAATGACATTTTTAAAGAAAGAGATTAGCTTTTTTAAGTTTTATTAACTTTTTGAGTGTCCTTATGCAAGACTTTGCGTCAAACATGCCAATTACGTCACAGTATTCTCTGTTTTTTATAAATTCGTGGATGTTTTGAGGGGTATGTAGGCTAAGCTGTTGCAAATCAACTCATTGTACTATTTAACCCATCCTTTAAATCAATAGGCGAAAGCTTTATTTTTTAAATGGGAACAGACGAGAAATCTAAGGAGGCGGATATTTTGGTCATTCGGCGCTACCTGGCGACCAAGGATCAAAATCATTTTTCTATTCTTTACCAGCGCTACATCAGTAAGGTTTATGGGAAGCCTTTCCATGCTCAAAGAAGAGCATTTGGCAAGAGACGCCGCTCAGGATATTTTTTTGAAAATCTTTACCAGCCTGTCGCAGTTTGGCGAGCAGGCCAAGTTCTCTACCTGGGTTTATTCGATTACTTACAATTACTGTATTGACGTCCTACGGAAGAAAAAGAAGATTACCAGCTTGTTTTCGAACGAGATGGAGCGCCTCCCGGATGTTCAGGATGAGGTACACGATGAAGAATTGCTGACGATAAAAGTTGATCGCCTGAGGGTGATATTAGACAAGATTCCTCCAGGCGATAAGGCTATACTGTTGATGAAATATCAGGATGAGTTACAGATAAAAGAAATTGCCGGAGTTCTGGACAAGACAGAGAGTGCTATCAAAATGAAAATCAAACGGGCCAAACACAAGGCGTTAATGGTTTACAAAAGCCTTTACCCTGAGGATTAAAAAGAAAAATAGCATCATGGACACTACCAATAGTTTTAAAAAACTTTTAGAAGAAGACGAGTGGATGTTTCCGCCGCCACCCGATATAGAGGAAAATGTTATGGGTAGCCTGAAGATACTTTCCATCATGGGGGAGGCTATGGAATTGTACATTCCCAGGGTGCTCGAAATGTTTGTCCTCACGCTGGGAGGGACGATCAGGCAGATTGAGCAGACAGCGAAAGAAGATTTGTCTTATGGCGCGCCTGGCGTTGACCAAGACAATTCCACCCCCAGTGGGAGCGCCGGAGATGATAGCGCAGACGAGATTGAACCTTAAAGACTGACCTGTAAACCCCTCAAAAGTTGAATCAACCCTGATAAACCTACGCACCTAAAAATATCTACCATCTCTATGGAATTATTTGAAATACTTCAACAAGTGCTCTCCAGGTTTGCCGGCGCCGCCGCCAATATTGTTGGCGCCCTGGTTATTTTATTAGTAGGTTGGCTGGTTTCCAAATTAGTGGCCAAAGGGGTGAAGAAGATTTTGGAGAGCCTGAAGGCAGATCGCCTTGCAGAAAAGATCAATGAAACAGAATTTGCGACTAAAGCTAATTTGAAAATAAAAGTCAGCAAATTCACTTCTAAAATTGTCTTCTATGTCCTGATGCTGGTGTTTTTTATGGCTGCTACCGATGTGCTGGGTATGCAGGTTGTTTCAAACACCTTCGGCGATCTTATCGCCTACCTGCCCCGCCTGTTATCGGCAATCATCTTGTTTGTCCTCGGCATCTACTTGGCTGAGTTTGTCAAAAATATCGTGTTGGTTACCAGCAATTCGCTGGGTATTCCATCGGGGAAAATCATTGCCAGCTTTGTCTTTTATCTTATCTTCCTGACGATGACCATCAGCGCCCTTTCTCAGGCGAGCATCGAAACAAGCCTCATCACCTCCAATCTTACGGTGATACTCGGAGGCGTGGTTATGGCTTTTGCCATAGGCTATGGCTTCGCCTCTAAGGATACAATGGCCAACTTCCTCGCCTCATTTTACAGCAAAAACAAAGTCAAAATTGGAGACGTGATCAGTCTCGATGGCAACAAAGGAAAGGTCGTTGCGATGGACAGCACCTCGATAACCTTGCAGGGAGAGGGGAAAATCATCGTGATACCTTTGAAAAAGCTGACATCCGAAAAGGTCGAAATTTTTTCAGGCGAACGCCATCTCGGTTAGACTTTAAACACATTTAAACCTACTTACCATAAATTTTCAAAACTGTAAACAGATCATGAAAAAGTTATTACTCCCTTTGGTCCTTGTGGCCTTGTGCTTCGCTGTGGAAGCCCAAACTACTGAAGAATTACAGGCACAGAAAATGGCAAAGGAACAAGAACTCAGCACCCTGACCGATCAATTAAAAGAATTGACCGGATTAGTGAAGTCCTTACGGGCTGATGTCGAAAGCCTGACCGATAAACTCACGCCATACCCGCGCTGGGAAGTAGGCGCGCTGGGTACTGTCGGCCTAAATTTTTCCAATTTCAGCAACTGGCTCAGCAAAGCAACTCCCAACACGAGAGCTACGAACATCGGCCTCACCCTGAATGGTTTTGCCAACCTGCAACAGGAAAAATACTTCTGGCGCAATGGCGCTAACCTGACGTTGGGCTGGTTAAAGTTCGACGACAAAGACAGAAGCGATGACCTGGACGGCTTCCAGGTAGCTGCCGACGCTTTCAACCTTTCCTCCCTGTATGGTTACAAACTCTCTGAGAAATTTGCCATTTCTACCCTGGGAGAATATCGCACTTCCATGCTCGATGGCAAGTTCAATAACCCTGGCTATTTAGACATTGGAGTAGGAGCTACCTGGACGCCTGCTCCTGACTTTGTAGTTGTCTTCCATCCGCTGAACTACAACTTCGTGTTTTCAAATTCTGATTTTGATTATCAGTCCTCGCTGGGTTGCAAAATCGTCGCCGAATACACCCGCGCTATTACCAAAGGAGTTGCCTGGAAGTCTAACCTCTAAG
>CAZXQI010000107.1:0-12836 GCA_964643005.1 uncultured Saprospiraceae bacterium
TTCAAACTGATTCCCTACCCTGCCCTACTCGTCAGCCTGCCGTTTGTGCTCTTTAAATATTGCTCCATCATAGCGATTGATATCCTCTTTTTCCGATGGCGCTTTCTTAAAATAATGAGTAGCGCCATTTATCTCGCTCTGTTCCGGGAACGCAAAAAAATCACAGAAAGCCGGCGGGAATTTTTTGAAACCCAAACTCCCATCCCTTCTTTTGACATCCTTAGAAAGCAGGAATTCTTCCTCTGGTTCGATATCAGGAGATTTTTCAAATTTATAATTCTGAACCGTCCGACAAAGTTTGAAAGATATTGAGCAACTGCCGGGCTGCGCGTTCCCAACTGAATTTGGAGGCTTGCTCTAAGGATAGTTCGCTCATTTTCAACAGCTCATTTTCATCAGAAACTAATTTTTCCAATTTTTCAGCTAAGTCCCCGCTTGAGTTTGGATCAAAATAATGAGCCGCATCTCCGCCAACTTCCGGCAGGCTGGAAGTCGGAGAGCTGAGAACGGGCGCCCCACAGGACATGGCCTCCAAAACGGGCAGGCCGAAACCCTCGTACCAGGATGGGAAAACAAAAAGCCTGGCCATGCTGTACAGCGCCGGCAAATCCTGACGCTCTGTGTATCCGGTCAGGATGATGTCGTCCCGAAAAGGCGACGCATCGAGCGCCCGGAAGAAGTCTTCGTTTTTCCAGCCCCTTTTTCCCGCCAGCACCCATTGATAGCCCCGACCGGTTCGCCGGCGAAAAAGTTCGTAGGCGCGGAGCATGGCGAGCAGGTTTTTCCGAGGTTCAATCGTTCCGACGCTCAACAGATAGGGCTGCCGAACGCCATATCTTTTCAGTACATCGGGATCCTTTGTGGGTTTGAAAATCTCTTCCCTCCCGGGCAAAACGGCCTGAGTTTTTTTTGAAGCGAAAGGATAAAGGCTCTGAATATCTCTTTTGGTGTTGGCGGAATCTGCCAATATGCAATCAGCTTTTTTGAGAATGTGGGGCAGGAGGAGTCGCTGCGCCAGGCTGCTGGTTCGGGGGTGAAATTGGGGAAATATAATCGGTGTCAGGTCGTGAATAATCGCTATCCGCTTCACTCGCTTCGGCAGGGCAAAAGGGCCAAAATGCGTCGGTTCAATCGCCACATCCACCCCGGCTTCTACCAGGCGCCGGGGAATAGAAGTAAATGCGCGGATGCGTTGATGCCCCGGCAGCCAGGGCGAGATGGGAACGACAATTTCTTTTACCCTTTCAAATTCTCCCCCGGGAAAAGGCCTCGCGAGGTAGTATTCGTTCTCGCGATCTATCTTCAGCAAGGCGCCCAGCAGTTCGCGGAGATAAATGTGAATCCCCGCAAACTGGACATCTAAGGCGTCGCCTAAAATCGCTATTCTCATTGAGATCTTGTTTTTGAAGCGTTTTCTTAAACCGCCGAGCCTGACATCACTTCCTGGTACAGGGCTAAGTAAGCGGACACGGTTTCTTTTAATTCAAATTTTTTAATGGGAGAAAGTTCCCAATTTCCCGCCCTCGCTTCGATGAGCGCATTTACTAAGGAAAGGCTGTCGGGAGATTCCATTTTTATAAACTTCCCCGATACTACTTCCCGCAGGGCGCCCCGATCGGATGAAATAAGCGGAACGCCTAAGGCAATGCTCTCCACCGCTGCAAAGCAAAAGCCTTCATTCAGAGACGGAATCACCACACAGTCCGAGCGCCTTAACTCCTTTTTCAATGTTTCAAATGGAAGGTCGTGGAGCATCTGGACGTAATCTTCCATCCCTTCCTTTTTTATTTTTAAAAAAATTAAATTGAAAAAACTCCTCGGAGTTTTTGGAATAATCATTTTGAGCCGACTGTAGGGATAGCGCTTTTTAAATTCGGTGGCGGCCTCCAGCAAAATGTCCAAACCCTTAGAAACTCCAAGCCGGCCAAAATAGGTATAGGTAAAGGGCGCTTGCGGGTTGGTAGCCTGTTCTCCCGAACTGCCGTCGCTAAAATCCTCATAATCAATACCGTTGTAAATAGTCCTTACTCTTTGAGGCCGGACGCCGGCTGCTATCAGCGCATTAGAGGTGCTTTGAGACACACCCACAAAGCGATCGAAAGGAAGGCGAAGCAGTATTTTTTCAAATAAAAAATGAAGGTATTTTCCTACTGCGCTCATGTAGGGAAGCCTGAACCACAGCGAAGCCCAGACTTCGTGGAAGCTAACGACAATTTTCTTCCGCCTCAGTACGGCGCCCAAAAAGGCCGGTAATGCGGCATTATAAGAAGTGGTGTGGACGAGTTCGCAGGCGCCGACATGTTTCAAAATAGGGAAAAAGGCCAGCAGCGTAAAAAGATACCGATTGTAAAAGCGATACCGGAAAATGCGCAGCTTCCCATCGATTTCTTTTGCCGGATGCTCTTTCGACAAGCGGGTGGTGATGAGCGTGACCCGATGCCCCTGCGCCGCCATGCTTTCGATTAGCTTTTTGAACAGGCTCTCTACCCCGCCGACGTTGGGGTAATAATTTTCCAACACATAGAGAATGTGCAGTTCAGCCTTATTCTTCGCCTTGGTCATCTTCTTTGGGCTTTTTCCTTTCTGCTTCCTCTAAGGCCAGCTTTCTGACAAGTTCCGTCACCTGCTTTTCAAGTCGGTCAATGGTGGAGGAGAGATAGAAATTGAGCAGAAACAACCAGCCTATCGCCACAAAGATGATGGCGTTGATATTGCTTTTGAAGCCAAGTATCCTCGCCACCTCAAAGGAAACGGGATTGGGAATGATGGCAAGAATGGTAATGGTACTCCAGAACGCCAGCCAGATAACCATAGACATCGCCCCCCGCTTGTTGGCCCTGAACTGAAGGACAACCCGCAGAATGTAATAAATCCCGATGATGGGTACGAGCCATTGATAGATTTCAAGTTGCATTACTCAAAACGGATTTGAAGACATCCAGCGGCAAAGATGTGTCTTTAAATATTATCGCCGACAAAAGGCGTCTTTTTCTACCTGCCGGATCGCTTCCTGTACTCTTCGGCCCTCGCCGTATCTCCGAGGCGACTGTAGGCTAAAGACATGACATAGTAATCATTGGGCGTGCGCCTGTCTTCGTCAATTGATTCCATGATATCTACCGCTTCCACGTATCGGTCTGTCCGGTAGTATAGATTTCCCAGACTGGAAATGGCGAAATAATTCCTCGGAGACAATCTCAGCGCCGCTTCAAATGCGGCTTCGGCTTCTTTGTTCTGGTTCAGAATCAGGTGCATATTGCCCTTGTGGATATAGGCCGTAGGCATGCGATCGTAAATCATGATGGCGGTGTCTAACTGGTGCAATGCCTGAGTAGCGTATTGGCGCATCACATCCGGCGCCGATTCCTGATTGGCCAAAGCTAAGCGGGCTAAGGAACCGCCGTGGTTTTTCCGCATCCGGGCGTTGTTGGGCGCCTTTTTTACGTCGTGCTCAAACAGCGCAAAGCGGTCTTTCCATACGGGCAGGTGGCTCTCCACCTTCACAAGGCAGGCCACGGCCAATAAGGCGACAATGGCGACGGGAATGAAGTTCAGTTTGAAAAAGCCGGCGACAGATTTTCCCTCCGCCGTTTCCTCTTTATTTACTAAAAGGCTAATCGCCCATGCGGCCAGAATGCAAATGCCCAGCGCGGGGCTGAAAAGGAATCTGTCGTTGTAGGCGCTGACATTGGTGACAAAGATGCTCGTGAAAATGGAGACGGTGATGAAATAATACAGAGCGGCAAAGCCATAAATTTTCCGCTTGTACCATCCATACAGGCCGGCGCCGAGCAGCGCCATATTGCCCAACAGCGAGGCATACACCCGCCAGTCGCTCCACTCTACTAATGGCAGGGTGATGTAAGAATAATCGCTGATCAGTGGATGCGGGAAAATCGTCTTCAATAAATAGTTGCCGAGGACTAAGATATTAGATGGCCAGCGTTGAGCGATTCCGCTGGCGCCGAGCAGAGAGTTGTCAAGCTCGGTGAGCGTTACTCCTGCATTCAGCCCGCCTACTATGGCGCTCCGCACAGCGAGAAAGACAATCGTCAAAATCAGAAACGGAAGCGTCGCCATGCCTGTCTTACCCAACTTATAATCCCTGAAAAACCACAGCATCAGGGGAATGACTGCCAGGGTGGTGATGACTTCTTCTTTTGAAAAAAGACCGAAGGCAAAAAAGAAACACGACAGCACCAGAGGCAAAATCCGACGATTGTCTAAATGCTTCAACAGAAACCATCCGGCGACCACAAACCCGAGAAAACCTAACATCGTGTCCCGGCTCTTGATGTTGGCGACCACTTCCAAATGGATGGGATGCAACACAAAGAGCAAAGACGCAATAATCGGCAGCGCCGGATGATAGTCTCTGAGGAGTTTGGACAAAAACAAAAACAAAAAGAAGGCTATCAGGCCATAAAATAGGAGATTGAAGATGTGATTGACGGTCGGATTCAGACCCCATATTTGGTACTCGACAGCTAAAGTGCTGAGCGGAATAGGCCGAAAGGCTCTGGCATTCATGCTTTCATCGTAGCCCTGGAAGTACGACGTGGTCCAAATATCTTTAAGCCCGCCCAATCCTTTCTGCACAAAGCGATTCTCTTTGACGACGGCATCGTCGTCGTACACAAAGTCGTAATTATAGCTGCGGGCGTAAATGGCTATCGCTATAACCGCCAAAGCCGCTGCAATAATTAATTTCCAGCGAGTGGAGAGCGCCTCCCTGACATGCTGGCTCTGCTTTTTCCCACCGGACGGCGAAGCCGATGAGGATGGTCTCTTTTCTTTTAATTTGTTTGATTTTGCCATGATTCCAAAAATAAAAACTCGCAGTAGTTTAAGCTAAAAGGCCTCTTTGTCCATACTTCTCATTTTCGTCCTGAATCTGAGTGATGGATTAAAATTGAGGCGTTAGATTCTTGAATTTTCCTTTTCAATAGAAAATCAAAGTGTTTACGTCAATGGCGCTTCATTGTTTCTCAGGCGCCCGCCCCTCGTTCATTTGAAAAATGGAAAATCTGCCTTTTCGCAGGTTCTCACTGGCTTCCGCAGCGGGTTTATTCTGGGAGAGCAATCAGCCTGATTTTACTCCGGCTTCCCTCCGCTGATTTTTTCTTTTGAAAATTCTTCAGGAAGACAAAATAAATCCCCGCTCCCGGGAAGGGGTATAAACAGGCGTTAAAACCTTTTGGGAAAAATAAGAAAGGGTTTAGAAAGGAGGAAAAAAGGGAAGGCGGTTTTTTTAAAGAAAAGGGCGACTATTTTAAAAAAGAAGATAAGTCGCCGCTGAGAAAGCGGCATTTCTCTAACCTTGTTTAATGCGCACTAAGGTATTGCCATTGCGGATTTCATAGCTGTCGGGAACGTACACCTTGACCTGAACCACTTCCATGCACTGCCTGGTTTTCGTCTTGATAATGTCCCGTTTTTTATTGGCGCTGTACAGATGAAATGCCGCCTGCGAGGTATCCGCTTTGATGAGATAGCGCTCTTCTTTCTCCACGAAATGATCGAGAATGGAAGGAGTGGCGTCGTAAAGCTCGATTTTAGTTTCCGTCATGACCTTGTCTCCCGCCCAGGGAATGATTGAGTATTCTCCCACGAGGTCTAATGAAATAGTCTGAGCGTCTTGTAAGTCGAAAGTTTGGTGGATGGTCTTTTCCAATTGCGCCGATGCGATATTCATCGAAAGCAGAAAGAAAGAAAGGACGGCTATTAGTTTCATTCCTATGTGGGCTATTTATTTTTACAATTTCACAAAAAAGGGTATGACGCCCAGATAACGTCATACCCTTTTGTATAGTTTAGCGCTCTTTAAAAAGCTTCGTTTTTTTCATCGGCCATGCCAATTTCAGCGCCAGAGTTCTTGATGGAGATCAACACATTCTCAGGAGCGAATACCAGGTAATGTATCGCCTCCTGAAGTTCAATTCCGTTGCTCAGTCTAACTTGTCTTTTGAGACCGGGAGCGGTAATCGTCACCCAGTCGTCAGTCTGTTCAGATTCGAGGTTGTACCTGCCGTTGGTCACAAGCGATTTCAAAATAGTTTTGGCGCCGTTAGTCAATTCAATGGTCATTTGTACTTGTAGGATATCCTGGTTCCAGGTCGTCACTTGAACATCGCCCTCAAGTTCCATCAGGACGTGGGAAAGTCCTTTCAAATTGAAGGTTTTCACCAGTGTTTTTTCTGCTTGTTGTGCAATCGTAGGATGGACAGCAGTAAGTAAAAAGATGGGAGTAAACAGGAGTGTAAAAATTATTCTTTTCATAGGTTCTCCTTTTTTTAATTGCTCTAAAAATAGGAACTTTCACTAATTAAATCAAATTACCAACTGTTTTTGTTCAAAACCACTAGTACTTTTTCAATTCAGAAGTTGCCTCTTCAAGGATTTTTTAAAAAATATTAGGGTAGCAGTCTCATTTACAGTGATTTAGTAATAGAATTTCTAATAGATACCAGTTTTTCCAAAAGAGCTTTAAGTTGATTCAATGGGAGCATATTGGCGCCGTCAGATAAAGCCTCCTCTGGCTTTGGGTGCGTTTCGATAAAGATACCGTCCACTCCGACCGCAATCCCTGCTCGCGCAATAGTTTCTATCATTTCAGGCCGTCCTCCTGTGACGCCCGCCGCCTGATTGGGCTGCTGCAACGAGTGCGTACAATCCAACACGACCGGCACGCCGTAGGCCTGCATCGTCGGTATTCCCCTAAAATCCACGACCAAATCCTGGTACCCAAAGCTGACGCCCCGCTCGGTCAGCAGGATTTTCGGATTGCCCGAAGCTATGAGCTTTTCCACGGCAAAGCGCATGGCTTCGGGACTGAGAAACTGTCCCTTTTTCACGTTGACCGCCTTTCCGGTTTTGGCGGCGGCTACCAACAGATTAGTCTGCCTGCACAAAAAAGCCGGTATTTGAAGCAGGTCAACATACTCCGCTGCCGGCTCCGCTTCCTCTTCCGTGTGTATATCCGTAGTGACGGGAACTCCGAATTTTCTCCTCGCTTCGCCGAGTATCCTCAGCGCCTTCTCATCCCCAATACCGGTAAAGGAAGTCAGTTTCGACCTGTTGGCCTTACGGTAGGAAGCTTTGAAAATATAGGGAATCTTTAAGTCCTCGCAGATAGCGCTCACTTCCTCCGCTATGCGCAGGCTCATGTCCCGACTCTCGATAGCGCAGGGGCCTGCGATCAAAAAGAAGTTTTGGCTATCCTGAAATTTCAGGCTGGGAACCGCCTCGAAAATTGTCATAGGCCTGGATTGAATTTTATGGATGTAGGAATGATGGCAAATCTCAGCAATAATTAATTTGGAACAGGATATATCCAAAAAAAAGCTTCAATTGCCAGGACGGCATTGAAGCTTTTTGTTTGAAAGGCCGGACTTACAAATCCGACCCGTCTAAGTAGTGAGACTTTCAGCCAGATGGCAGTTGACGATAGAGTAATTTCTTACAGGTTAAAAGTAAGGCCGATACTGGCCAGAGAAATTCCGTAGCCAATCTCCCCATAAACGCCAATGTTCTTGGTCAGAAAGTAATCGGCGCCCACAAAGGCGGAGTAAAGGAACTGTCCCTTTGCCGGATTAGGGTCGTAAGGCGTCGGCGCATCTGCCGACCTGCTGAAAGACTGATTTGTGGCGCTATTAAATTCTTCTACCTGAGCGTAGTTGAACCCAAGTAAGCTGCCGCCGAAAATATCTAATCTTTCGCTTAGCTCATGCTTAAACTCAGTGCGAAGCCCGGCCATCATGGATTTGTTTTCTATGTAGGTTACCAGACCGTCAGAAAAAACCCGCGGGCTTGATGTGATGGATGAGTACCCTGCAAAAGCGCTCAGGCTGAATTTCTTGCTCAACTGATAGCCTAGCTGGATGGAAACCGGCGGCACATTGGCCTCCGCATGGCTGCCAACATAAGTTGGAACTACGCCGATTCCGGCGCGGGCTGTAATTTTTCCAGGATGACTAAAGGTGGATTGAGCTGTAAGCGAGGCGCTGAGAAATAAAGCGCAGATAAGCCCCAGGGTAAGTGAAGACCTTCTCATAGTTCGTGATTTTTTATGAATGAATTGGGTTTGAAAATGTTTCGGGAGGAAACGTTGTTGAAGGGCGCACGTAGCATGCAATTGTCGAGCCATAATGTTTTTTTAAATTTATGTTCACGGATAAAGATTTCCTCTTCCATTTGCGCAACAGATTTTCGTTCTCCTCTGAAGGAAAATGAAGGAAAAAATCTCGTTTAATTTTTTTCTGAAAAATAGTTTTCTGCTTCCTGAAAAGTCGGGGAAGCAGACAAAAGATTGGAATTTTCAGTGTAGAGTGGACTCGATAAAAAAAGCTTAGGAGGTGAAGAATTCTGCTTTTATAATAAAATCCGCCTTCTTCGAGCAGACGGAAATAATTCAAATTATTCGTCAAAGCTCTAAAACGGACAAGTTGCCAAAATGTTATTTTGTTTTTGGAAAAATCCTTGCCAATTAACCAATTTTAATTTTAAGACAAAAAATAGATTCTGTACTTTTCGACAAGTTGATTTTTTGTTTCAAAAAAATTGGCCGTTGTTCGGAATTTTATTTGGAGAGATTTTGAAAGAGCTATTCGCAAATTTTTTTTCCCGCATTTTCTCCGCAAAAACGATTTTCCTCTAAACTCAGATGGGAGCCTGTTTCTTCAAAATACAGGCCTTCACAGGTCGCTAATTTTAATCAGGTTCCTCTTCTCAATCGCCCTCGCTCCAAAGTCTTTTTCTAAAGAAAACTCTCGTCAATTATGGCGAATTGCATCTACCGGGTTCATGCGGGCAGCCTGGAGGGCGGGGATCAGGCCGGAGACGATGCCGACGATAATGGAGATTCCCAGACCCCAGACGACATTTTTCAGGCTGAGAAAGATTTCAAAGGGAAGGACGCTCTTTAAACCCTGGAGGGTCAGAAAGACGAGGAGCAGCCCCAGAAACCCGCCGATGATGCAGAGAATAACGGATTCGATGAGGAATTCGAGGAGGATGACGGGCTGCTTGGCGCCGAGCGCTTTTTTGATGCCGATGATATTGGTGCGCTCTTTCACGGAGACGAACATGATATTGGCGACGCTGAACATACCCACTAAAATGGCAAAAATGCCTATGAAAAATCCGACCATGTTCAACACGCCAAACACATTTTGCAGCAATTTGGCCAATATAGAAAGGGTGTTCAGGGCGAAGTTACTTTCTTCCGCAGGCTTCAGTTTTCTTATACTGCGCAGGGTTCCGGTCAAGTCGTCTCTCAGTTGATCTACGCTAACGCCGGGGGCGGCTTTCACATTGAGGGAGGCGCCCCAAAAGTTGGTAGCTTTGACATTGGCAACCTTTCTGGCGAGTTCATAAGAAATCATGGCGGCATTGTCGAAGTCCATCATGCGCAGCACGTCCTTTCCCGATTTTTGAAAAACTCCGATGACCTCCAATTTGTGGCCGTTCATATTGATCTTCTTTCCAATGGGTTCCACTGAGCCGAAGAGCTTTTCCGCCACCTCGTAGCCGATGATGACTTTGTTCATCCCGTAGTGGAATTCCGTCGGGGTGTAAAATCGCCCCTTGTCGTACTCCACATTATATATATTGTTGAAATCGTAAGTGCTGGCCATACAGAAAACCCGCTCCACACTGCTCGACCGGTATTTGAGCGTGCGCGTCCCGATGAACAAATCAAAAGAGGCGAGTTCCGCCGATTTAACCTTTGCTTTTATGGCCTGATACTCCTGGTAAGTGGGACTTGGCCGGCGCATGTATTTCCAATAGTTGCTGCCTGGATCTTCGTTCCAGGGTTGTTTGGAAATGTAAACTACGTCGTCTCCCATCTTTTTTAGGCTCCCCATCACATTATCCTGTAGGGAGTTTACAGCAGACTGCACCCCGATGATGCAAAAAATGCCGATGGTGATACCCATCAGGGAAAGGAAACTCCGCAGCTTGTTCGACAGAAGTTCCTGAACCGCCTGCAATATGCTTTCGTAAATAATTCGAAGAATGCTTATCATCCGTTGTTTTTTACCAGGTAGTGCACTGTGGACGCCGGGCAGGCGCCGCGTATTTTGGTGGATGAGCTAAATCCAGGCTCGAAAGTGAATATTCTCCCGACATTGGAAAAATCCTTTCGATAAAAAAAGGGTTTTTATCTTCCAATGCAGGAGCCAAAAATACCTGCATAGGGAAGATTTTATAGTAATTTCGCCTTCTTTTTAGAGCCATGCGGAGCGGGCGCTTAGACATTTCCCTTCCGCCTCTCCATTTTTTTTTATTAAAAAAGTGATTAAAAAGCTTTCCATAACTGAATTTCTACAGGCCTCTCTTACCCTTCCCATCTTAGATGCGAGGGCGCCTGCGGAGTACGCTAAGGGGCACATCCCTGCCGCAGAAAGCTTTCCTCTTTTCAGCGACGACGAACGGGCAGAAATCGGTACGCTCTATAAGCAGGTCAGCCGCGACAAGGCTTTCCTGCGGGGATTGGATATCGCCGGAGGTAAAATGTCCTGGTACCTTCGCAGAGCGCTCACACTGGCGCCAGAGCGAAAAGCTGCCCTGCACTGCTGGCGCGGAGGAATGCGCAGTTCCAGCCTGGCCACCCTGCTCGATTTTTCCGGTTTCGAAGTCATGGTGCTGGAAGGCGGGTACAAAGCCTATCGCCACTACGTTCTCCAACAATTTGCAGAGCGGACGATTCCCTTTCTGGTTCTCGGCGGAAAAACGGGCAGCGGGAAAACAGAGGTTTTGCGCCATCTCGTCGAGCTGGGCGAGCAGGTTATAGACCTTGAAGGGCTGGCGCACCATAAAGGTTCCGCCTTTGGCGCATTGGGAGAAGCGCCTCAACCCAGCGTAGAACAATTTGAAAACGACCTCTTTGAACAATTCGACCGGCTCGACCCCTCCCGCCGGGTCTGGGTGGAAAATGAGAGTCGGAATATTGGCCGAGATTTTATCCCCCAGGGATTTTGGGATCAGATGAAGAGCGCGCCCCTGTTCCAATTGGAAGTAGATTTTCAGGAAAGGGTGAAGCGCCTGATCCAGGACTACGCCGCTTATTCTTATGAAGAATTGGAAAACTCCCTGCTCAAAATTGAGCGCAGGATGGGCGGACAAGAGGTGAAGGAAGCCCTGGGCGCCCTCCATCGCGACGAACTTGAAACGGCCACCGGCATCGCCCTGAAATACTACGACAAGACTTATACTCACGCCACTTCTAAAGGCAATTTTTCCAAAATTGTCGAAATCCCCTTTGAAAAAATGGATTGCAGGAAAGCGGCTTTACAGTTAATACAATTAGCTAAGGAAAATGGATACTGAAACTCCAGACATTCAACTGACAAAATACAGTCACGGCGCAGGCTGCGGCTGCAAAATTTCGCCCAAAGTCCTCGATCAGATTCTTCATACAGATTTGAAACAGAACCTCTTTTCCGGCCTGCTCGTGGGAAATGAAGGCCGCGACGATGCGGCAGTCTTTGATTTGGGCAACGGCACAGCCGTCATCAGCACGACCGATTTTTTCATGCCCATCGTGGACGACCCGAATGACTTCGGTCGCATCGCCGCCGCCAATGCTATCAGTGATGTGTTTGCCATGGGCGGGACTCCCCTCGTCGCAGTGGCCATCCTCGGCTGGCCGATAAATAAACTCTCCCCCGACCTGGCCAGGCAGGTATTGGAAGGCGGCAGGTCGGTGTGTACGCAGGCGGGGATTCCCTTAGCCGGCGGGCATAGCATAGACTCGCCGGAGCCGATTTTCGGTCTGGCAGTTACGGGAACCATACCTGTCGCCCATTTGAAACAAAATAATACTGCGAGGGCGGGCGACTTTCTTTTCCTCACCAAGCCTTTGGGAGTGGGCGCCCTTTCCACCGCTCAAAAAAGAGGCGTCCTGAAAGAGGAGCATTTAGACGCCATGATCAAAAGCATGACCACACTGAACGCCATCGGCAGGAAATTGGGAGAAATCCCCGGCGTGACCGCCATGACCGACGTCACCGGCTTTGGACTACTGGGCCATTTGTCCGAAATGGCGGAAGGCAGCAGGCTTAGCGCCAGTTTGTTTTTCGATAAAATACCGGCTTTAGCAGGAGCCAGGGAATACATAGCGCAAAAGATTTGCCCGGGCGCCACGGGTCGCAACAGGGAGAGCTACGGCGAAAAAGTGACCTTCAGTTCGGGATTCGACCAGACCCAGGCATCCGATCTGCTCACCGATCCTCAGACAAATGGCGGCCTGCTCTTCAGCGTGAGCGGCGATTCTGTGGCCGAAGTTCAGGAGGTTTTGAAAAATGAAGGCTACAGCAATTTCACTGCTCCAATCGGCAGAATGACGGAGCGAGGAGAAAAACTCATTACTGTATTGGCGAAAGAATAAGGTTGGGAGAGGTCTTATTTTTCAATAAAAAAACTCTGTGCTTCTGCGCTCAACGATTCTGCGCAACTGTTGTTTGTCTGGTAATCTTTTGACGGGAATGTTTTGCTTCCTAATTTTGCTAAAATTTTTTACGATGAAGAAAGTTTATATCGTTGCAGTTATTATGGTCGGCGCTGCCATTGCGCTGCTAACAAATGCCTCTAAAGACGTGAGCACCTACTCGAGTTTTCAGGACGCCCAGGAATCAGGGAAAGTTGTAAAAGTCTCAGGTCAGCTATCTAAGGATAAGGAAATGCACTACGACCCGGCCACAGATCCGAACTATTTTAGTTTTTTTATAAAAGATGGAAAAGGGGAAGAACGCAAAGTAGTGCTGCTTTCCTCCAAACCCCAGGATTTTGAAAAATCCGAGCAAATCGTGGTCACTGGACAAATGAAAGGAGAC
>CAZXQI010000108.1:0-12786 GCA_964643005.1 uncultured Saprospiraceae bacterium
GGAAAAATCGGCCTCCTTTGACAGGGCGTCAGCAATCTTTCTTTTATCCCATGGATTTGACATTATAGGCTTCAATGCTCCCGGAGATGGGCATTGGCGAACGGCTTCCTTCTCCGCGCATCCACAGATAAAGTTCGCTTCTTTCAGGCTCGCTCAAATTCAAATAGCCGCCTTCCGACAGGTCGCTGTATGCGTTGGAGGGAGTCAGGTCTGGAGCGATTGCGCCCTGCGAATGGCAGCCCGATGAAATGCAACTGGTTTCAAAGATGGGCAGGATGTCCAATTTGAAACTGATGGTATCGGGCAGCACAATTGGCTCTGGCAGCACATAATCTGCCTTGCAACTGGCCAGGCCGCCAGCCAGCCAGCCGACGGCAGCTACACTTATTATAATAATCAAATTCCTCATAACCCTTAGGATTTGTTTTGATTTTGGCGCCGACTACTGAAAGCCGGAAGTAGTCCCGGAACTTTCCTTTGTCATTGTCGTGTCAAAATTATTCCCACAGGCAGGCCCCCTGAATGACGAATCTCAATTTGGGTTATGACAAATGTCACTTAGCTCGTTTTCGCCCCGGGAGCGGTTTTTTTTGGAGACTAATGGCGCAAATCCTTTTTTGCTTTTCCACGTACATTTGCGGGCTACCTGTCGAAAAGGTGGCGAAACCTGATTATCGCTGATGAAAAAATCCCTTTTACTTTTTCTGTTTTTCCTTTCCTTCGCCGCCGCTTTTGCTCAGGAGAAAAAGGCTACCCTGTCTGGTAAGCTGACAGACGCCCTGTCAAACGAGATCATTGACTTTGCCACCGTCTATTTGAAAAATACCACGACGGCCACCGAATCAGACGATCGCGGAAAATGGACCTTGGAAGTTCCCGCCAATCAAAGGCTCATTCTCGTTTTTAGTCGGATTGGCTACAAAGAATCTACGGTGGATGTGGAGCCTCTGCCTGCCGGCGCCAAGCAGCGGATAGACGTGGCCATGCCTCCCGCCGACGCCAAAGTCGAAGTGGTCGTCAAAGAAAGCCGAATTGCGCAGGGAGGAATGCTGCGAGAGGACGTCGCTGAAATGCGACTCCTGCCTTCGACAACGGGAAACCTCGAAAGCGTTTTGCCTCATATTGCCCTCGGAACTACCAGCGGCTCAGGAGGGGAACTGACCTCCCAGTACAATGTGCGGGGGGGCAACTACGATGAGAATCTCGTTTACGTCAACGATTTTGAAATCTATCGCCCCCAGCTCATTCGGGCGGGACAACAGGAAGGATTGACCTTTCCGAATACCGATCTGATTCAAAGCCTGACCTTTTCATCGGGAGGATTTGAGGCGCGCTACGGCGATAAGCAGTCCAGCGTGTTGGATATTCGATACAAGCGCCCGGAAAGATTTGCGGGCAGCGCTGAGGCCAGCCTCCTCGGCGGCTCGGCTCATATTGAAGGCTCCTGGGCGCCCGGAGGAGACAGGTATAAAAAATTGAGGTACCTCGTGGGCGCCCGCTACAAGACCACCCGCTACCTGCTCGGCTCCTTAGATGTGACCGGCGAGTACAATCCCGACTTTACAGACGTCCAGACCTACCTGACTTACGACCTTTCTCACGACTGGCAAATAGGCCTGATAGCCAACTACAATCGCAGCAATTTTTATTTCGTGCCCCGCGAACGCAGCACCGGCTTTGGACTGATAAACTACGCCCTGCAACTTTACTCCGTATTTGACGGACAGGAGCGGGACGATTTTACAACCGCCATGACCGGCCTTTCCCTGACTTTCCTGCCGGAAAGGGAACGGAATCCCTTATTTGTCAAATTCCTCGCCTCCACCTACCGGAGCGATGAAAATGAGCGCTTTGACATCATCGGCCAATACAGTCTGCGGCAGATCGAGAGCGGATTGGGCAGCGACAATTTTGGCGAGGTCGTAGCTGAACTTGGGGCGGGAACTCAACACCAGTACATTCGCAATTTTTTGGATGCGCAGGTGACCAACGCCGAAATCAAGGGCGGAATCGAGTTTCAGGGCAGGTCTCTGGAAAGAGCAGGCGCAGCGGAAGATGCGCAGGATAATACAAACGCAGGCCCCTTTTTATCTAAAAGCCATTTTCTCCAATGGGGACTCAAATACCAGCGAGAAGACATTAGCGATCAGATCAACGAATGGGAGCGCTTAGACAGCGCGGGTTATTCCCTTCGCTACGACACCACGCAGTTATTGTTATTTTCTGTTTTAAAAACGCAGAACAAACTTTCCTCCAATCGCCTGAGCGCTTATGTGCAGGACACCTACACCTGGCGGCGGGATAGCTTAGGCGAATTGAAATTCTCCCTGGGCCTCCGCGCGGCATACTGGGATTTGAACAAAGAAGGCTTCATCACTCCGCGCGCCCAATTCCTCTACAAGCCGCTGCGGGGGAAACGCGATATATCCTGGCGGGTAGCCGCCGGCCTTTACTACCAGCCGCCTTTTTATAGGGAGCTTCGCAATTTTCAGGGAGTGGTCAATACGGATGTCTTGTCCCAAAAATCGGCGCACGTAGTGGGGGGCTTTACCTACGATTTTTTTATTGGGAGCCTGAGTCCGACCAAGTTCCGCCTCATTTTAGAGGCTTATTATAAAAAGCTGTGGGACATAGTGCCCTATGAAATTGACAACGTGCGCATCCGCTACTACGGCGATAACATGGCGCAGGGCTACGTCGCCGGACTCGATATGCGCCTGAATGGGGAATTCGTCCCCGGGGTGGAATCCTGGTTCAACCTGTCTCTGCTGCGAGCCAGAGAGCAGTTTGACGGAGTACAGCATTTGGAGCGGAAAGTAGGCTCCACCGAGGCTACTCCCGTGGAGGACGTCCCGCGACCTACTGATCAGTTTTTGACCCTGTCCGTCTTTTTTCAGGACTACCTGCCGAAGAACGACAATTTTAAAATGCACCTCAGCCTCTTTGTCGGAACGGGGCTGCCCTACGGCTTGCGGGACAATAATGTGATTTACAGAAACACCTATCGCTTTAAGCCCTACCACCGCGTGGACATTGGCTTTTCTTTAAAAGTCTGGGATGAGGAAAGACGGGAAAAGCGGCCAAAAAATCCGCTTCGATTTTCAAAGGACTCCTGGCTGAGCCTGGAAATATTCAATCTGATGCAGGTGCAAAACGAGGCGTCGAGGACTTGGATTAAGACAATTTTTAATCAGCAATTTGCTATCCCCAATTACCTGACGGGGCGGCGGGTTAACCTTCGCTGGAGGGTCGAGTTCTGATGCGTGATTTTGCTGGGTGGAGGCGTCCGTGGTTTCCTGCGGATTTTGCGGATTTTTCTCTATGAGAGGGGAGGAGACTTAAAATTTAAATTGATGAACTACGATTTAGACAGGTTTCTCAAAGCTCAGGAGAGCGATTATGCGATTGCTTTGGCGGAGATAAAATCGGGGAAGAAAAGGAGCCATTGGATGTGGTATGTTTTTCCCCAGTTGCGGGGATTGGGCCGAAGCAGTACTTCTGTGTTTTACGGTATTCAGGGGATGGGAGAGGCGAAAGAATTTTACCTGCATCCGATTTTAGGGAAAAGATTGAAGGAGATAACTGCCGTTTTTTTGAAGTTGGAAAAAACTGACCCGAAGGAAATACTGGGTTCGCCGGATGATTTGAAACTGAATTCCTGCTTGACTCTTTTTAATGAGGCGGCGCTGTCTCTGGGGGAAACGGATAATGTTTTTGCGCGGGTGGTTGAGAGATTTTACGAAGGTCGTTTTGATAGTGGCACATTGGAGTTGCTGGGAGGTGGGAGGTAGATTTTGGCTTTTCCCTTAGGATATGGGTTTCTGCAGATGATTTACGACGAAACAGAAAATCAATTCGAGTTCATTTCGAACCTGAATCGGGTGTTTGCAGATTTTTTTAACTCTCCTTTTTCTTCCAAATTTTCCAATCTTCTTTCCAGTCGAAGCCCCCCTTCTTTTTGCGTTCTTTTTTCTTTTTTTCCTTTTGCAATTTTTTGTAATCCTTATTGGTCAGGAAGACGTAGCGCAGGGAGACGCCGGTCTGAACGTAAACGCCGTTGTCTCCGCCGCGGATATTGAAGGCGGGTTTGAAGTCGTAGGAAATATTCAGTCGGGCGATGGTTAGTTCGGCGCCGCCGACGAGGGTGATTCCAAGCGGGTTTTTCACGCCATCGGGTTTGTCGGCAGTGGACGGCTGGCTGTTCCAGCCAATATGCGGCCCGCCCCCTATGTATAAATTCAATCCCCGGAAGACGAGGGGATAGTGCTGCTCGACCAATACCGAGACCAAAGCCTCTTCCCGTTGGAAACTGCTCTGGATGATGCCTTCCGCTGTGGCGCTCTTGGCAATGCGCTGCTGGACGCTAAGACCCCAGTCGGTCCCTAAGCGCAGGCCTCCGGCAGTCAGATAGGACTGCGCTCCGCTCTGGAAGCTGATGAATAAGATAGAAAAGAGTAGGAATGTGTTTTTCATGTTGTTTAGAAATCTTTTGCTTTTTTCTGATAAAGCCCTTTCAACGGAAAGTAGCGGCAAATATTCTCATTTTTGGGAGAGGCGCATTTTTACAAGTTGATGAAAGTGAAACTTTTAAGGGAATTTTTGAGAAAGGCGCTAATTTGCCGCCCTCATCAAAACCGGAACGAACGTGCGTCAACTTCGAGCTATTTTTCGCTTCCTAAAATATTATTTCAAAGCCAGGACAAAATACAACGTTCACTCGCCTTTTGTTTACGACTTTGTAGAGGACGTTTTAGAAGACGACCGGTGGTACTATGCCTTTTCGGAATGGGAAGCCCTGCGCCGCCTGCTGCGCTCGAATAAGACAAAGATTCAGGTGACGGACTATGGCGCCGGTTCTCAGGTGACCGGCACGGGGGAGCGGAGCCTTAGCAGTCTGGCCCGATACTCCGCAGGTAGCCCCTACACCTGCCGCCTCTTGTTTCGGATAGTGCAGAAGTACCAGCCTAAAACGATGCTGGAACTGGGCGCCTCGCTCGGTATCTCCACCGGCTATCAGGCCGCCGCTGCGCTCAACGCTCAGTTCCTCACCATTGAAGGTTGTCCTAATGTGGCGCACTATGCCGCCCACCATTTTCAATTGATGAAGCTGAAAAACGTCCGGCTGTTGGAAGGGAAATTTGACGAAATGCTGCATTTGGCTTTAAAAGAATTGAAAAAATTGGATTACCTGTTCCTCGACGGCAACCACAGAAAGGCGCCGGTTCTACGGTATTTTGAGCAGTGCCTGGAGTTGGCGGATGAGCGCAGCGTTTTTGTTTTTGACGACATTCATTGGTCGGATGAAATGGAACAGGCCTGGGAGGAAATTAAGCGACATGAGGCTGTCACGCTCAGTATTGACCTATTCTTCTTTGGCGTCGTATTTTTCCAAAAAGACTTTCAGGCAAAAGAGCATTATACCCTGATTCCCTGGGGGCTGAAGCCCTGGTCGCTCGGACTTATAGACTTTTTTAGGTAAATGTGGCTACCCTTATTACCTGGTTTCCCGCAGATTGGCGCAGATGGTTTACGAGCTAAGAGTAAATCAGTCCGAATTCACTTCGGACTTGAAGCAGATTTTTCCTTATGCGTTTCTCGTCTTTTCCTGAATATCCTTTAGAATATAGGAAAACAGGAATCCCCTGTTGGCGCTGGCTCTTTCTCCATGTTCGTTGATGGTCAGTCCGCCTTCATCTATAGATTGTCCGCCGTGGTGCAGGGCTACGACATTCCAGTTTTGATTGAAAACGGGCGAGCCGCTGGAACCGGGTTCCGTATCGGTGTGATAGAAAAGACGAGGTCCCCAGACTGAGACGACGTCGTTGGCCGTGAGGGCAATTTGTTTCACGTCGCCATTGGGATGCTGAATGACGTTGACGGGGTCGCCGACTACGGGTATGGCGTCGGGAGAAATGCGCAAAGCTCCCCAGTCAGAAAGTGGGGCGGCCTCCGGGTTTTGGAGAACTTTGACTCGAGTGTAGTCTAAATCCTTACTCGTGATGAAAGTAGAGGTATCGAAGTGATAGCGGTAGCGGGTTCGTTCGAAGCCTGAAGCGTCTTCTTCAAAGTTGAATTCTATGACAGAGCCGGATGCTTCTGATTCAGTAGGCAGGACGTGGTTGTTCGTGAAGACGTATCCGCCCTCCGTCAGGAAGCCGGTGCCGGTTCCGCCGTCCGGGCAAACTATCCTGCCGACAGATTTGGCGGCAATAAGGGCTTTTTCTAACCAGGCAATCTTGACGATATGGCTCTTGTCTCCCAAGACCTTTTCCAAATTCCCATCACTCGGCACTGAGAAGTTCATGCCCCTGACGCCTTTCAGCATGTCGTTCAATTCCATTTTGCGGGGAATGCCGTCCACAATGGAAAGCAGGGCAAACCGGATTTGCGCCTCTGTGCGTTGGAAATTATCTGGCGGAAGAAGGCCCCTTTGCATATCCCTTATGTTGCTCTTATAACGACTCCTTTGAATGATGAGGTCGTTTTCGATGCCAATTTGAAAGTCATCGTCTATTCTTCTCAGGAGATCAAAAGCTCCTTCAAGTTCGTCGTCCTGAACAAAACCTTTGATGTTTTTCAAGTAACTGTTTAGTGCGTTTTCCATGGCAATTTTTTTTTAAAAGATTTCGTGCAAAATATTAATTTGAGTTTATTCTGCCAAATTGAAATTGATTTAGCTGAAATGGAGATAAAAAAGGGGTATTCAGAATGGTGGAAGCCCGCTTGGTTTTGACGCAGTTGAGATTTGGTGTTTTTCAGATTTTTCCTTCCTTTGTCGAAATAAGACCTCCTTCCGAAACATTTCAGTCTAAATTGGCATTGCAAAAGGCGAACTCATTTTAAATCCTTTCTTACCATGACGATTTCAAATCTCTATCCGCTGACCTATATCCTCACTCTGGCAGCGCTGACGGCCTGGTTTTATTTCCGCGACGACGAAGAGAAGAGCGGCTTTTTTCAAAAAATATTTCTGGGCGGTATCGCCTCCTTTGGCCTTTTCTGGCTGTTGGGGGAAGGCGGCATGGCCTACAAGCTGCCCGCATTGCTGCGGGAGCTGACTATTCTGGCGATCGTACCTTTAGTGTTGAGTATGTTTCGAAAAGTGGGCTGGGTGTACTTCGCCATGCTGGCTGCGAGCCTGATTGCCCTGCGCTATTTCTACTTTGACCATCTGCGCGCCACATTCGCCCAGCCGGTTGCGGAGAGGACGGAGATGATTTCAAATGATAATATCTCTGTACCTGGCTCAACCATAGAACTGGATCCGGATGGAGAGTTGCTCATCGAACTCAAAGAGTCGCATCAGATCGGCGAAATTCAAAGCGTCTTAGACGAGTTTGGCCTCAGAGCCATTGTCGCCTTTGAAATGGAAGACCTGGACGCCACCGATTTGGACAATTACTACCTGATAGATGTGCCGGCTGAATTTGAATCAAAACTGGAGCAGGTAAAGACCGCACTCAATGCCACAGGATTAGTGGAATGGTTAGAGGAAAATGAGCGGATCAGCCTTTCTCCGATGGAGACCGCCCCCGCCGCCCCTATCCCGGGTTTGAATAAAAAATACGGCCTGAACGACCCCGGCTTAGGAAACCTGTGGGGCTTTGAGGAAATGAAAGTAGCCGACCTATACGCTGCTTTAAAAAATGTCAAACCCCAAAAGAAGGCGCTCATCGCCATTCTCGACACGGGAGTAGATGCCGGCCACGAGGATTTGAAAGACAATTTTGTCTCGACCAAACCGGCTTACGACAGAGACAAAGCCGGGCACGGTACCCATTGTGCGGGGATTGCCGCCGCCGTTTCCAATAATGGTAAGGGGGTTGCCTCCTTTTCACAAGGCAATGAGTACGTGCAGCTTACGAGCATTAAAGTACTTTCCGACGGAGGATTTGGAACCCAGCAGGCCATCATCAACGGCATTCTCGAGGCGGCGGACATTGGTGCGGACGTGCTGTCCCTCTCCCTCGGAGGACGTTCCAGCGATCCCCGACAAAGGGCATACAAAAAAGCGGTGGACTATGCGACTAAGAAGGGCGCCATCATGGTGGTGGCTGCGGGCAACTCTTCCGCAAGCGGCCGCGATTTTGTGCCCGCCAACGTAGATGGCGTCATCGCCGTCAGCGCCGTGGACACTCTGCTGAGCCGCGCCTCGTTTTCCAATACCGTCAAAGATTTAAAGATGGGAGTAGCGGCGCCCGGCGTGAAAATTTACTCTACTTTCCCAGACAGTAAATACCAGACGCTCAACGGAACTTCTATGGCCACACCCTATGTTGCCGGCCTGGTGGCATTGATGAAAAGCCTTCAACCCCAACTGACGGCGAAAGACGCCTATCGCATTTTGGAAAAAACGGGCATGGAAACAAAGGCTACTAAGGAAACAGGGAAACTCATTTTTCCGGCGGAAGCGGTAAAGGAATTGTTGAAGTAGGGAATGGATGCGGATTGGGCTAATTTTCTGTGGAAAAAATCAAAAACCTAACTTCGTCTATCTTATATCATAAATCAAAGAAAAAGTCAGCGAACTTGTCTGATATCGTTATTTAGGCGAAGCGAATACTTTCTGGCCTGTCTCCGGGGGCGGTATTTTCCGGAGATGATTTACGACGATGGAGAAAAACAGGCTGATTTTATTTCGGATCTGAGCGCAGAATTTTTTTTGCAGATTTTTGCCTTCACCCGATAATGCAACCTTTGGCGGTTACGACTTCCAGGCGCCAGAGCGCCATCTTCTTCCCCCTTATTCTAATTTGATTTCGCTCAAAGCAAAAGACTGAGCCATGTTCGCCCATATCTTTTCCCGTAGGAGGTAGTAGCCGTCCTGTTGGAAGTCGAGGTCTTTGAACCAGTCCATGTAGTTGACTTTGAGGGTGAGCTTCAGGTTGAAACCTCGGTCTAATTCAAAGGAGGCCGGCAGGTCTAAGGTGATTTCCTGGGTTTCAAAATATCTGAAAAGGGTAGGGATGACGCCGGGGAGGGTGTCCTGGGACAGGCTGAGGATGACGGGAACGTAGCCCGTTTCAATTTCATAATTGATCGAATCGGCGGCAGTGGAGAGCGGATGACCGGCGGGGACGCTTTTCGGATCTGTTTTTAAAAGATTGGCCGGCAGGCCCAGGGTAAAGCGCAGTTGGTGAAAAGGGCCGTTGCCCAGAATCTTGCCGAGCACATTGGGGGCGAAGATGTCCCGATCTAACTTGGCAAAATTGTTTTCAACCGTGATGGGATTCCCCGGGGGCGATTCGATGTGCAGGGAATCGCTGATACCGAGGGTCTTCCCATTCTCGCCGATAAGTTTAAAATTGGATAAGAAAAAGCGGCAGCGTTCAATGCTGAAATAGTGCGTCGTGTCAAAAGGAGAGGGATAGGGCTGGTCGTAGTGCAGCGTATAGGTAGTGTCCGGCTCTGTGGGCAGGACGACCTGATGCAGGGTCGCGACAGACCATTGTGGGTATTTGCAGCAGTCTGCGCAGGGGTCGTCGGAGGAAACGTCGTAATTGGTCGCCCGAATGTCAAGGCAGCCCTCCTTTGGCTGGTAGCAACCGACCGATAAAAAGAGCCAGAGTCCTGCGATGTAGAGATAAATGCTTTTCAACCCGGTGTTTTGTTGAGGTGGAGAAAAATGGATCCTTGATGGATCAGGCTCTCATTTTGGAGCGCTTCACCAACCATGCCTGCAAAATTTGCCGGAAGCCTTCGTTGATATCGGCTTCCACGTAATCCACGCGATACTGCATGCACTTCAGTTTCAACTGCTCTTTAAATTTTCTCACCTGACCGACATAGTGATCCTTGATTTGATTGGGCTGGAGCCGCAGTTGCTCTCCTGTCTCCATGTCTATGAAAAGGTAGGGACGGTTTTCAAATTCAAAATCTATCTCTAAAGACTTGTCCACCGTGTGAAAAAGTATGACCTCGTGTTTGGCGTGTTTGAGGTGTTGCAGGGCGGAAAACAGCGCTTCGGTTTCCTCGCTTTGCTCAAACATATCGCTGAAAATGACCACTAAGGAGCGCTTGTGAATACTCTCTGCGATTTGGTGCAGCGCCCTGGCCGCCGAGGTTGTGCGGTTGTGTTCGGGGTGGTCAATCAGGTTTTGAAGGTGGGACAGCATCAGGCGGTAGTGGGTGGCGCTGGACTTACAGCCGGTGTGTATTCTCAGGTCGCTGTCGAAGATGGAGAGGCCGAAGGCGTCGCGTTGCTTTTGGAGCAGGTTCATCAGCGCAGCGGCGGCGAGCGCCGAGAACCGCAGCTTATTGGTATAGTTTGCACTCGTTTTTGTGACCTCTGGAAAATACATGGAGGAGGAAGCGTCCACCACGATCTGGCAGCGGAGATTGGTCTCTTCCTCAAACTTCTTCACGTAGAGCCTGTCGGTGCGAGCGTAAACTTTCCAGTCAATGTCTTTGGTGCTTTCTCCCTGATTGTAGAGGCGGTGCTCGGCAAATTCAACCGAAAAACCGTGAAAGGGGCTTTTGTGCAAGCCTATGATGAAGCCTTCTACCACCTGTTTTGCCAGGAGTTCTAAGTTGCCTAAGTTGCGAATGTCTATATCGTCCTGAATAATCATACGGATGTTGATTTGATGAAACGGGTTGAATCCCCGCGACTTTCAAAAACGCCTCTCGCTTCAAAGTGTTGCAGAGATTTCTTTTTAAACAGGCCAGGCGAGAGCGTTTCTCTATGTTGTATTGTTTTTTGGAACAAAAAAAAATGGGAGAAGGGGGCGCTCAGCCATCGCTCCCGCGAATGGCTTCTTCCAACAGTCGGTCGTAAAAGGGGCGGCACCGGGTCGCAAGTCCTTCCAGGGCGGGGGAGAGGCTGAAAACGCGCTCCTCATACTTTTGAAAACCCGAAGATCGGTGGACGCTATGATACCAGTATTTTGCCCAAATCCCATCCTCGGGGCGGGGGCCGGGCGTCCAGTGCAGCATTTTCTCATCAAATGGCAGCTCTAATTTTTCACAGAGTTTTTTTAAAACGGAAGGAGGGTTTAAAAGTAGTTCCCTCGAATCCACGACCGCATGCAGCGCGCCATTTTTTTTCAAAAAAGTAAAAAGTTCGAGTTGCTGTTCCACGCCGACGTCCCTAATGCCGGGGTTGGGAATGACCTTCGAATAGGAGTGAATGATTTCCCGGGGGTTCCGAATGAGCATGACGTTGGCGGTTTTTAGCATGAATCCCCAGTCTAAGTGGATAAGGTGGTGGGTCATCTGTTTGAAGAGTGCGACGGGCTTCTGGTACTCGCCGAAAATGATCTTTTCAATTACCCGCTCCCCGTCGGCGTCCTGGCTATCCAGCACCTCTTGCGTGCCCGGATGCTGCGCTTTAGTGTCCGTTTTGGAGAGATAATGCGCATAGAGCGGCTCGTCCACGACGCAGGTATCGCTGCGCTGCGCAAAGGAATACATAAAGGCGGTGGAGATATTGCGCGGGCTGGACCAGACATTGATTCGTTTTTGCGCCATAGCTGTTTTTTTTGCGAATGTAATAAGGGGAAGGATTTGTCCCGAAGATTGGAGCATTTAAATTTGCCGCCCAAAAAGCTGCGAAATCAACGGGAGTCCTCATATAAAGAGAATCCCGCATTTACTAAACAGTTTTTTTAAAAAAATCCTCTATGCCATTTATAGACTTTTTAGGAATCATCCGGCAGGCCTGGGAAGATTACGACCCATCGAGGGAAATCGCCAAAATAGAGGATATCAGCGCCAGAGTATCTACCAACCACGTCTATAGGATAAGGCTGCGAGACCAGAGCATGGTCATTGGCAAGCTGTCGTTTTTTGGAAAGTTTGAGCACTTCGCCGAGGATCACAGCATCATTGACTCGCTGTCCAACAACCTGCCGGCGCCCTTTGAAAATTTCTTAGCCCGCTCCCTGATGAAGGGCAATCAACTGTACCTCTATCGCCATCAGACCGAAGCGCTGGATATCTGGGTGGTCTTTTACCGACCCATCAAAATCAAAAAGCGCTCTCCCCGAAGACTTAACGAAACGCAGATCAGCCTGCTCGGCGAACAATTGGCGCTGTTTCACAGAGCCTGTAGCCGCATTCGCCATACGCTGCCGCCATCGTCCAAAACGCTCCAGGTGGACGTTGACCATTTGTTGCAAACCTTAATGACGGAAGAAGGCAGCTACGAACATCGCCTGCACTTAGACGAAATTAGAAGGCAGTGCGATTTGTTTTCAGAAAATTCTCAAAAGCTGAACGGCGGAGCCTTAGAAGTAATTCCCGTTTTTGTGGACTGGAATATCGGTAATTTTTCCGTAACGGATTCTTTCAAACTATTTTCCCGCTGGGACTACGACTGGTTTCGGGTCAGTACGCGGATGATGGACTTCTATTTCCTGAGCCGGGTCGTCTCGGATATTGGCGATCGCAGCGTTTTCAGCTACAATATCGGGACGCTGATGGAGGAGCGGTTTATCCTGTTCCTGAAATCCTATCACCGGATTTATCCCCTCACGGAAACCGAAATTCGCTTTCTACAGGAGACCTACCGTTTTTTCATTCTAAATTACGTCATCAAATACGGGCGGTATTTTTTCCATGAAATCTTTGCCACCAAACTGCAAAAGGAAGCCTACGACCTGTATTTTCCCGATATTGAAAAAGGATTCAATGCGGAGTATCTGTTAGGCGCGCTGAAGCTCTGAGTAGTTTTTTATCTGCGAATAAACTCAGCGGGAAACCCTGTGAGGGAAACCCCATTACAAAACAACATTCACTCACACAGTTTTTTATTTTTTAAAAAAATGAAAAAGACCACTTTTAAAA
>CAZXQI010000109.1:0-12530 GCA_964643005.1 uncultured Saprospiraceae bacterium
TCTTAAAGGAAACATAGTATTTGATAAAATCAAAAACACTCGTATGGTTTCCTTCGACCAGCCGCTTTCCAGTAATTTCCTGATTAAAGTCACTTTTGTTTTCAAAATCTCATCGTCTTCCGCCTTCTGATGGTGCAGATGATGCCAAGCCGCTTCCATAATTAGCGAAAACGGATTGTCGGACTTCTCTTTGTAAACAGGGCTTCCCGGAGGATGATCCAGCAATTTGAACATTCCAAACTGGTAGGTAGCGAGGTAGAAAGGCATCGGTATTCAAATCTGTCGGGTCGGAAATTTGAATTCGAATCCCTCAGGACTACCATCGCTCCCACTTTCTTTCCATATCGCTCGGAAAGCCGGTATTGGGTGTGGTGTACATGCGCAGGGGAAAACCCCTGTCCACATAGCTCTGTATTTCAAGGTGAATCAGGAACCAGAGTTCTTCTCCATGAATGGAAAAAAACCTGACGAGAAAGTCCGCATATCTCCCTTTAGCTGGAGAACCGTAAGAAATAATTTCCTGTTCCTAGTTTTCAAAAAAGAATTCAACAAACGAGAAAACAGATTCCTGATGATTCCCTTCCATAGTAAATCTCGTTTTCTTTTCATAGCATTATGATTATTGTGAGATTGGATGCCTCAGGATAGAAATTAAAAGGGGAACACCTTGTTTGACGCTCCCCTTTTCTTCTTCAACAGTAGATTTACTTCCTATTAAAGTTCTGTGACCTGCTCGACGTAATCGGATTGTTTCAGGTTCGTCTTACTTAGGGCTTCAAAGCCTCCTGAGATATTCACCAAATTGTCGAATCCCCTCGATTTCAGAATAGAAGCGGCAATGACAGAACGGTACCCTCCCTGGCAGAAAATGCAGTAGCGATTTCTACTATCCAATTGCGCCATGCTCTTATTGATTAAGTCCAGCGGAAAGTTTTGAGAACCAATCAGGTGTTCGGCATCGTACTCGCTAGCTTTGCGCACGTCGAGGAGCGTCAATGATTCCTTATCCTCAAAGTTGGCCAGCTCTTCTGCCGTCCAGTCTTCAAGTGCGTCCACGTCTTCGCCGGCATTGCTCCAGGTTGCAAAGCCGCCGTCCAGGTAGCCAACGGGATTATCGTAACCAACCCTGGCCAGGCGGTTGATTACTTCATTTTCCCTGCCCGGCTCGCATACGATGAGGATGGGTTGCTTCAGGTCGGCAATCAGGGCGCCAACCCAGGGGGCAAAGTCTCCCCGGATTCCGATAAAAACAGAACCGGGAATGAAGCCTTTTACAAACTCGCTTTCATGTCGGGTATCAAGTACGAGCGCATTTCGCGCCTCCCAGACAGCCTTGAAGGCGCGAGCATTGAGGGGTGTGTTTCCCTGTTGGCGGACTTCGTCTATGCTGCCGTAGCCCATTTTGTTCATCATAGCATTTTTTGGGAAGTATTGGGGCGGCTCCACCAGACCAGTCGTTACTTCCCTGATAAATTCTTCCCGAGTCATATTGGGGCGAAGGGCGTAGTTGATTTTCTTTTGCTCGCCGAGGGTTCCACTGGTTTCCCTGCTCATTTTCTTTCCACAGGCAGAACCGGCGCCATGACCCGGATAGACAATCAGGTGGTCGGCCAGCGGCATTATCTTGTTGCGAAGGGAATCAAACAAGTAGCCGGCCAGGTCTTCTCTCGTCAATTCGCCTTGTTTAATGGCTAAATCGGGGCGTCCCACATCGCCTAAAAACAGGGTGTCTCCGGTGAAGATGGCGCAATCCTCCCCTTTCTCGTTTTGCAGGAGAAAAGTGGCGCTCTCCATCGTATGCCCGGGAGTATGCAGTACTTTGATGGCGAGTTTACCCACTTTCAGGATTTCGTTGTCCTTAGCTACATGGACTTCAAAATTAGGCTGTGCAGTCGGGCCATAGACGATTTTTGCTCCTGTCTTTTTGGCCAGATCGAGATGGCCGGAGACAAAATCGGCGTGGAAGTGGGTTTCGAGAATGTATTTGATTTTTGCATTGCCTGCCTTCGCCCTTTCAATATAGGGCTCCACATCTCGCAGTGGGTCAATGACGACGGCCTCTCCTTCGCTTTCGATATAATAAGCGGCCTCCGCAAGACAGCCGGTGTACAGTTGTTCAATTTTCATTTTTATCTCCTTTTTTTTAAAAAATAATTTGCTCTCTGAAACTGCATTTTCAAAACCTCCGAATCCAGTCAGGCCAAAATTGAATTCCTGCAATCTGGTTGCAGTATCAGTTTTTCTGCCGAATGAAAGTTGAATGACTGGGATGGTACAAAAGAAGCAGTCTCAAAAACCGGTGTAATTCTGCTTTTCTAAAAAGTAGGGCAAAATTGCAGATAAAACATTGATTCGTCCGTGAATTCAGTCACTTTTCCTAAAAACGGGCTTTTGAGCCGACTGCCAGGTCATTGCAACTCATCCCCGGCTTTGGAGTATTTTCCAAAATCCTCTCCACCAGACGAAGCTTTCATCTCGCTCAAATATGCCCTAAATGCACCTTCCAGCTCCGCCCATTTTTCCTGTCTTCAAAAAAGCGATGGAGAGCAAAAACGGAGGATTCAAAGGCAATTTCTTTCCAGGGTATCTCCGCCTCTGTGAAAAGCCTCGATTCCAGGCTCTCCTCCCCTACTCCAAAGCTGCCGCCGACAAGTTCGCCCAGAAACTGAATATAGACGTGGTCAAACCGGGTGTATGTGAAAATGGTGTGTAGGCCAATCAACTTGACTTCTGCCGTCGCTTCTTCCCGCACCTCCCTCTTGGCGCCCTCCTCCACCGTTTCACCCAGCTCTAAGAAACCTGCGGGGATATTCCAGAAACCGCTCCCCGGCTCTATGGCTCGGCGACAGAGCAGCGCCTTATCCTCCCAGAGCGGCAGACAACCGGTCACTATTTTGGGATTGCGGTAGTGGATGACGCCACATTGACCGCAGACTGTTCGGAGCCGGTTGTCATCTGGAGGAATGACATTCAGCAGGTTTGGAGATCCACAATTGGAGCAAAAATTCATAGACAGCAATATTTTCTACTTCATCCCTGAAAAGCGAATCAGGTCTTCCGGCGCATCAATTCCGAAGCTTTCAAATTCCGTGATGGCAATACCGATTTTGTAGCCATTTTCCAGCCAGCGGAGTTGCTCCAATGATTCATTTTTTTCTAAAAAACCTGGAGGCAATGCAGCAAGTTCGAGCAAAACCTGCTTCCTGAATGCATACATACCTATGTGCTTGTAAAATTTGCCTTCCCCCGGCCAGTCCTCTTTTGGAAAATTTCTCAAAAACGGAATGGCGGATCGGCTGAAATACAAAGCCTGTTTGTTTTTGCCAAAAACCAGTTTCACGACGTTGGGATTGAACAATTCTTCGGATTCGCTGATCTGCCGAGCCAAGGTAGCGATGGAAAAATTTTCGTTTTGAATCAGCGCCTCCAGAGCCTGGTCAATTTGTGCAGGTTGTATAAAAGGTTCGTCGCCCTGAATATTGACAATTAGACCAAAATCAGAATATTGGGGCATGCCCGCCACTTCAGCACAGCGATCGGTTCCGGATGTGTGCGAATGGGAAGTCATCGTCACATTTCCTCCAAAATCTTTGACGCGGTCGAATATGCGCTCATCGTCCGTCGCAACCACCAGCTCGTCGAGGTTAGAAAGAGCGGCCTGTTCGCAAACGCGCTGGATCATGGTCTTTCCCCAAATCTCTGCGAGAGGCTTGCCCGGGAAGCGGGTGGAAGAGTAGCGGGCTGGAATTATACCAAGCGATTTCATATTTTTGAGCGAATATTTGGAAGAGCGTCTGAGGTTTATAACGGAAATTGCAGGGAGGAGAAAAAAGGAGCGGATATGCAGTTACAAGCCCATTTTTCTCTCTAAAAAGCCATTAATAGAACTCATACAAAACGTTCTTTTATTTTTCAAAAAATAAAAATGAGAAAGCTTTTTTTAACTCTGACAAGCGCCATCTTTTTCTTACAACTCTCCGCCACCGGCGACAGTCTGAATTACCTTACGGCGAAAGATACAGTTTTCCTGAAGGTAGATTATTCCGGAAATAAAATTTTAGAGCACCGATTAGCAAAGGGACAGACGCTATATTCATTGTCTCGTTTTTACGGTCTGAAAATCGAAGCCCTGTATGCCTTTAACACAGGCCTGAGCGTTGAAGGTAATTTCACGGAAGGACAGCAGGTAAATGTCCCGATTCCCGACTCGGCCATCGTTAAATCCTGGCAGCTTGCCTTACCCAAAGATAAGTTTGCGCCTGTTTACTATAGTGTAAAGCAGGGCGATACCTTTTACAGCATTGCTAAACACATGTTTCAAATCCCCATGGACACGCTTAAAATACGGAACGGGCTTCAAAACACCGATTTGTCAAACGGGCAGTTGATTTTAGTAGGCTGGCTAAGTTTGGAAGGCATCCCGAAATCTTTGCAGCTTTCCAATACCAGTCCGGTCAGTCTGACGATGCTGCAACTGCAGTCGAGGTTTGAGGCAGCCAAAATGCGCAAAAAGCCCAGTTTTCAAAATGGAGCCGCCTACTGGCAAAGGGACAAGGATGCTGGTAACGACTACTATGCCCTGCACCGGACGGCGCCCAGCGGCTCCATTATTCAGGTCGCCAATCCCATCACAAAAAAAATAGTTTATGCCAAAGTGATTGGCGCAATATCGGACAGGATTTACGACAAAGACATCGTCGTGGTTCTCTCTCCCTCTATTGCAAAATTGCTGGATGCCAGAGATTCCAGGTTCTTTGTGGAATTGTGGCATTTTGGAAAATAGGCGAAACCCAGGTCAATATTCAAAGCTACCGAAGGGACTTTCTACCAGCACCTGTTCGCCCTGCGATTCTTCCACGTGTCCAATGATTTGCGCTTCGATGTTGAAAGAGCGGGCTATGTCAACGATAGTCTGGGCATCCTTTTCCCGCAGATAGACTTCTAAGCGGTGCCCCATGTTGAATACCTGGTACATTTCCCGCCAGCCGGTGCCGGACTCTTTTTGAATAAGCTCGAAAAGGGGAGGCAATGGGAAGAGGCTGTTTTTTACGACCCGTTTATTTTGGATAAAATTTCGAACTTTCGTCTGTCCGCCGCCGGTGCAGTGAATAAGGCCATGAATACGCTTCCGCTTGCGGCCTTTATACACGTCGAATATTTTTTTCAAAACAGGCAAATAAGTGCGGGTGGGAGAAAGGACGAGTTTACCTGCGGGAATCATTCGATCCCCTACATTTACCAAATCGACTAAGTTTTTGCTGCCCGTATAAATCACTTCGGCGGGCGTATTCGGATCGAAACTATCGGGGTATTTTTCTCCATAAATTTTTGAAAAAACATCGTGGCGGGCGCCCGTCAGGCCGTTGCTGCCCATGCCCCCGTTGTATTCAAATTCATAACTAGCCTGACCAAAGCCAGCAAGCCCCACCGCCACATCGCCGGCCTGGATATCGTTGATAACCAGATCGCTGCGCCTCATTCGCGCAAAGGTGGTATATCCTACGTCAATAGTGCGCACAATGTCTCCCACGTCGGCAGTCTCTCCTCCGGCCAGGTGGAGGCCAATGCCATGAGCGGCCATTTTCTCCCTAAAGTCCACTCCCGCCTGGATAAGCTCGCTAATAACCTCTGCGGGTATCAGGTTTTTGTTGCGGCCAATAGTAGATGAAACTAAGATGCCATCCGTGCAGCCGACGCAGGCCATGTCGTCTAAGTTCATCACAAGGGCGTCCTGAGCGATTCCTTTCCAGACTCTGAGGTCTCCGGTCTCCCGCCAGTAGAGATAAGCTAAACTAGTCTTGGTGCCTGCCGTATCGGCGTGCATGATATTGCAATGGCGCCCGCTCCCCGCTACTACATCGGGAAGGATTTTACAAAAAGCCATGGGGTATAGCCCTTTGTCGAGATGTTTGATAGCCGCGTGTACTTCCTCTTTGCCGGCGGAAACACCTCTGATCTCGTATTTGTATGATTGAGGCATGGAGTGATTGAGTTGAGGCGGGCAAAGGTAACTACTGCGAGGAAAAGGTTTGGAACTTTTGGAATTTTCACCCATGCTCTGCCAAAGAGAAAGGATAGATTTTTACGGGATTCGGAACCATTTGGAAAATACCATCCATCCATGCACAGCTCCCCACCGCTTATTTTATTTTTTTTAATAAATATCAAAATAGCACAATGTGAACTATTGGCGTCACAAGCTTTTGAAAACTTGAAAATCGGGCGCTCTGACTGCGAAAAGAGTCGGTCTGTTTTTATCTTTACGACAACAACAAAATTTAGAATTATTATAAAAACAGTGAACTCATCATCATATTTGCCACAGCCGCGATAAGCAGCTAAAATGCACTGAGCCGGTGGCCGCAAAAATTACATCGAACAAATGGCGAGACCCTTATTACAAATTTTAGCGTTTTTGCTTTTCCTCCTTTCCTCTTGTACCAAAAACTTCGAGGAAATCAATCGCAATCCATTCAATCCGACGCAGGCAGACATTGGACCGCTTTTCAACCAGGTTGTCAGCTCTCTGCAATTGGGCTGGAACGAGCAGTTTTACCTACACAACGAAACGCTCTACGGCATCACTCAGCTTGCCGCCAAAACTTCAGTCGGGTTCGACAATATCAATATTGGCATTGAGGAAGTCTGGTCTGACTACTACCAGGCGCTCGCTCACATTCGGGAAATCGAGCGGCGTTTTGACGCAATGGACGTGGAGGAGGAAGCGCTCAACAATGTCAGAGCGCAATTGCTGGTACTCAAAGCCTACAAGACTTTCCGTTTGACAGACCTCTTTGGCGACATCCCATTTACGGAGGCGGGACGGGGCTTTGAGGGGCTTGACCACCTCCACCCAAAATTTGACGATCAGGAAAGCATTTATAAATCTCTTTTGAACGATTTAAAATGGGTAGAAGAGCATATCAACTCTAGCCCTGCGCCGGTAACAAAATCGGGCGAGAAATATGTCTCTTTTGGAGAGTTTGACAATTTGCTGGGTGGAGACCTATTCCGCTGGCGCAAATTTGCCAATTCCCTTCGTCTGCGCCACGCCATGCGCATGGTCGAAAAAGACCCTAGTTTTGCGGAGCCGATTTTGAAAGAAATTATTGAAAATAATCTGCCCGTGATTGAAAGCGGGGAGGAAGTGTGCATGTGGCCGAGGCAACAAAGCTGGGTGAATGAAAGCGTGAGCTGGTCTTTCAGGGAGCACAACAAATTGCGCATGGGCAGTACCATCTGGCAACAGCTTTCACTGAATGACAACCCCGATGGCAGCGGTATATTTGATCCCCGCACGTTCATATTTTTTGAAACAAACAATGCAGGTAAGTGGGCTGCATTCCCTAACAACCCAGGCCCGAATCCGCCGATAGAGGGAGGCATTCCCTACGGGGAGCACAGAGATAACAACTACACCATTAAAGGCGAAGCCAATTTGTTTTCGCCATTTAATTACTACCTGATACGCGACCAGTACGACGTCCCGGAAATTATTTTCACAGCTGCCGAAGTGGGCTATATCAAAGCAGAGGCTTACCTGCGCGGATTAGGCGTTGCGGCCAATGTCAGTCAGGCCGAGGCCGGGTACACGGTGGCGCTGGTCGCTTCGATAAAATTTTGGCAAAGCGTGGTGATAGGGAGCGCTATGTGGGTCAACGCCCCGCCTCTGCTTTCGGAAGGGGATATTTTCAGCATTACGAACCATCCCCGTCTGAGCATTTTCACCAATGAAGACAAACTGGCTCTGGTGTACACACAGCGCTGGATTGATGCCTTCCGCCAACCCTGGGAAGCTTTTGCCCTGTGGCGTCGCACAGGAGCTACGCCGCGGGAAGGCGCAGCTCCGGAGTATTACAGATTCACTTATCCGCCAACGGAGGCAGAGAACAACCCTGAGAACTGGGCTACACAGGCAGGCAGAATGGGCGAAGACTCTCCGAAGACCAAAGTCTGGTGGATGAAAGGATGATTTGTCCAGTAGATTACAATCCGACCATTAAAACGACTCTACTTTTAGCTTTGCCTGGCTTCGCTTCGGGCAGGAATTTTTGAATAACGATAAAATTAATAATTATGCAAAAACTCTTACACTGCTTCTTTCTTATTGCGCTATCCACTACCATGCAGGCGCAAAGCAACCAATACCTCCATTTTGACAAAGTTGACGACTACGTCGAGGTTCCGAATGGCTCAGGCTATGTCGCCGGCTCCACGCAGATCACCATGGCCGGCTGGTTCTATCACGACGCTCTGGGCTACGGTCAGGGAATGATGAGCATTCGCGGCGGCGGGTCGGGTACGGGTGAAATGTACCTCATCCAGTTGAACAACGGGACTGTGGAGTGTCGCCTCATCACGACGGCTGGGTTTCACGAATTTGTGGCGCCTGCCAATAGCGTCATCCCGCAGATATGGCAGCACTTCGCCTGGGTTTACAACGGCAGCAAAGTATCGCTCTACGTCAACGGCCAGTTGAAAGGCAGCACCAACGCATCGGGAACCATCGCATCCACCAATAAGCCATTCACCATCGGACAATGTCTGCTCGGCGGTTTCAACTTCTTCTTTGGCGGTCGCGCTGACGAGGTCTCTTTGTGGTCAAAGGCGCTGACCCAGCAGGAGATTCAGGACATGATGGAAAACGAACTGAACGGCGACGAGCAGGGTCTGGAACTTTATTACAAATTCAACCAGGGCGTCCCAGGCGGGGATAATACTTCCATTTCAAAATTGGAATCTGAAACCGGCAATGGCGACCGCGACGGCAACCTACTCAACTTCGCCCTCATTGGAGAGACGTCCAACTTCGGCGGCGATTTAGACGTCAGTTTTCAGGCTATTACTTTTCCACAAATTCCAAACAAGCTGATTTCTGATCCGCCTTTTGAGCTAAACGCTTCGGCTTCCTCCGGCTTACCCGTGAGTTACGAGATCGTTTCCGGACCTGCCACGCTCAGCGGGAATACGGTAACATTGACGGGAGCGCCTGGAGAAGTAGTCGTCAAAGCCAGTCAGCCAGGCGATGGCGTATATAATCCCGCGGCTGACCTGTTCAATTCATTTCAGGTCTTAGATCCGACTCAGCACGTGCCGGCTATAGACGCCCGCAGCCCATTGGCCGGCGATGTCTATGTGCCGGTTCTCGGTCCGGTGCAACTCGCCGCCATATCTTCTATCAGCTATCCCGAGCTTTTCTCTGTAACGAACTTGAAGTTTGAAATTGACGGGCAGCAAATCAACGCTAAAGACTGGGGTAACAGCCACTACACCGCCTGGTGGACGCCTCCCGCCTATGGGGCTTACGACCTAAAGATTATTTCTACCAATAATTTTGGAGCAAGTGCGACTAAGACGGTGGGCATCAATATCGTGGAGCAGGTTTCCACCCAGGAGGTGGGGGCATTCAGCGAAGTCTGGTCGGATGTGAACAATGGAAAAATTGAAATAGAGGCAGAGTTGCCCAGTTTTCAGGGTGCTTATGATAAAATCACGGCCTACCTCACTATCGGCTGCCCTCCTGGAGGATGCGATGAATGGGACAGAATTTCCTTCATCGAAGTCAAAGGCCACAACGGACAGTGGTATGAAATCATCCGCTACATCACGCCTTACGGAGTGGCCTGCAGCCACAATATCGACCTGACAGATTTCATGTCGGTGTTAGAGGGCAAAGTCGCCTTCAGGGTGAACTTAGAAACCTTAGGCAACGGCTTTCTGTATTCGCTGGAGTTTGAATACAAAGCCGGCATTCCGGCGCATCCCTACAGCGCTATTAGCGAAGTCTGGCGGAAGTCTTATGATTTCGGGAATCCCGCCGACCTGCAACCGGTACCGGAAGTCAACATACCTTTCCCTGATGGCGCCAAGGCTGCCAAGCTGAAGCTCGTCTCATCCGGCCATGCCTGGGGCGACAACAACACGGGCAACGCGGCGGAGTTTCACGAGGATACTCACCATATCTGGGTGGACGGCGCAC
This sequence comes from uncultured Saprospiraceae bacterium, assembly GCA_964643005.1. Classification (GTDB taxonomy): domain Bacteria; phylum Bacteroidota; class Bacteroidia; order Chitinophagales; family Saprospiraceae; genus UBA6168. The sequence goes on from CAZXQI010000109.1 coordinate 9,980, forward strand.
AGACTTTCGCGCAGCACAACTGGCAAATTTGCAATCCGAATCCGGATGGCTGTCAGCCTCAAAACGGCACTTGGTTTTACAACCGGGCCGGCTGGTGCCCCGGTTCCATTGCTCCCTGGTTCGACTATAACATGAGTGCCTACGTCAGCCAGCCTTCGGTGACGATGGGCTATGTTTTCAATGAGAATTACACTGACTTCTGCCATCCCAACAATCCCAATTGCGTCAGCGGCGTCACCTGCCCTGATTGCGGCGACACGTATAATCCATACCTGCTCGTCTCCGCATACGTCATCACTACCGGCGACGCGCCATTAGGAGAAATTGTCGGTACGGAAGAAACTATCGGCGGAACGGTAGCCTTCAATGTCTTTCCCAATCCCGCTTCCAGCGTTTTAAATATTGAGCTACAGGAAAACGGCGGCAAGGCGGAGGTTCGCCTGTTCAACAGCATTGGTCAACTTTCCAGAGTACTGATACAGGACTTTGCCTCTCAAAAGATGAGGATGGACGTGTCGGGTTTGGCCAAAGGAATTTATTCTGTTGAAGTCCGCACGGATAATGGGATTGGCGTGCGCAAGGTGATTGTGAAATAAATTTGAAATAGAAACTGCCCTGAGGGAGTTTTGGAATTTTTGTGAAAACTGTTTTAGTTAAAAAAACAGGGAGATTCCAAAGGAGCGCCCACAGGGCAGTTTCAATACTTTAGAAAAGGAAGGAGTGAAAAGGTCTATTTCGAATGAGAACTTCCCCTGCTCCTGTAATCAAATACTGCGCGAAAGAGGGCAATCCAGCCTATAACCAATAGCAGTCCGCCCAATGGGGTAATTGGCCTGAGGATGGGTAACATGGCTCCCAGACTCAGCACCTCGCTCAGGCTAATGAGATAAAGCGAGCCGGAGAAACAAATAATTCCGGCCACAAACAGCCATCCGGCAATATTGGTCCAGCGCCTGCTAACGTAGCGGCTCAAAATAGCTGCGGCTATCAAAGCAAAGGTGTGGTAAAATTGATAACGGATTCCCGTTTCATAAATTTGTACCTGAGCCGGTTCCAACAATTTGCCGAGGATATGCGCTCCAAAAGCGCCCAACGCCACTGCGAAAGCTCCAAAAATGCAGGCCAGGAGAAGTAATTTTCTGGTCATATAGGTGATCTGTTGAAGGCGTTTTTTCACTTCCGCCAACTATGTGAATGTGTCAGTTTATTCCAATTCAATTAAAATCTCCCCCTTATCTACGGCTTTCCCCTTTTCGACATCAATGCGTTTTATCTTTCCGGTTCCGGGGGATTTTATCACGTTTTCCATTTTCATAGCTTCGAGAATGAGGAGAGGCGTACCGGCTTCGACTTCCTGGCCTGGCTCGACCATCAGACTGAGCACCAATCCGGGCATGGGAGCTTTTATTTCACTGACTTTATGAGCCTGACCTACGCTGAGTCCCATTTTCTTTACAAGTAAATCGTAATGGTCGGCAATCTTTACCCTGTACTCGCTGCCATTGATTTTCAGAAGCGCAGTCTTTGAGTCCTCGTCGTAAGATATCACAGTGACTCGGTAGGATTCACCCTGTTTAATGAGGTGAAACTGGTCGTCTGAAATGCGAATAATATCCAACTCGCTCAGGCCGGCGGCATCTAAGTTGAATTCATACGTTTCGTTGACAGAAATCTGAAAGGCGTCGTTTTGCATGGAGGTGCACTTTTATCAGTCTGGAAGAATCACCTGGCTCTTATTTTAGTCAGATTCATGAGGAAGAAAGTCTCAAAAGCGGTGAATACAATGTAAATAATAAAAAAAGGAATCAGGAAAAACATCCCTTCGGGGTCGGCTACCTTCTTATAAATCAGGACGATAGCCAAAGTAAGAAAGAGCTTGACGAAGGTATAAGCCATGACTAAGGAAATGAACATGTTCTTGTTTTTACTCATTGCCGCCTTTACGGATAGCAGATACGCTCCTAAGCTAAACAGCGCAAAGAATGCAAGGCTGACTATAGAAAAGACAAAGCCTTCGGAAAAAACGGGGAAAATCTGGAGCAGTAAAAGGATACCTAAAACTCCTGCCGTAATCATTGCGAGTCGGAGCAAAAATCGCTGCTGGTTCATACCATATTGAGTTTTAGTTTCGCCTCAGTCATTTTTGTGAAACAACAATTCTTTTAAAACTAAGTAAAAGGCGATAAACAAAAAAAGGACAGAAAAAAGGGCGGTAAAATAAGGGCGTTCAGTAGAAAAGCGCTTGTCCACCTGGATACCAATCAGGGTTCCAATTCCCGTAGTCGCTGCAAGTTGAAAGGCCATGCCGGAATATCTCAGAGCAACATTAATTGGCTTTTGCTTTGGAGAATCCTTGAGTTCCTCCGGAGACTTCTTCTGTGGATGTGGGCGTATTTGCAAATTTCTTAGAATCTGATGAAGGCTTAAGGGCGCCATTTTGGTTTTCGCCGACTACTTTCCAGGAGCCGCTTATGACTGCGCCTGATTGAACATTCAGTTTTCCGTAGCTTACCTCCCCGGTTACTTTTGCAGTTTCGCGCACATTGAGGAG
>CAZXQI010000110.1:0-12450 GCA_964643005.1 uncultured Saprospiraceae bacterium
AATGAAATTATCGCGAAATTATTCGCACCGCACTAAAAGGGACAAGTCAGGAAAAGTCTGATACTCAGTCAGGAACAATCCTTTAGAGAACTTATTAAAAGCCGTATGCCTCGGAAGGCGCCTCCGCCATCCTTACTCAATTCCATCAAGGAAAAGATTCGCTCCTCCCTCAATGAAGAAAAGCCCTGAATTTCGGTCGGTTCATCATCCATTACAATTTTTCTTTAGTTCTTCTGGCGCTCGTGCCTCAGGCGCCAGTCCGGCTACTAAAATGAAGTCTTAGCTTTTGTAGCTCAATCAGCTCAAAACCGCAGACCCGGCTCTTATTGCGCTGTTAGCCTTTTAGTGTACCTTTGAGAATCATTGTTGACGATGCTAAAACGTTATGGACGAACTTGAAAAAAAGCCTGCTGCCTGGAAGGGTGACGACCCGACAGCAGCTACTCGCAAACGCGATCACATCCAACTGGCCTTCGACGCTCGCATAGAGCAAAGTTTGGTGGATGAACGCTTCTTTTACGAACCATTGCTCGCTCCCCATCCAAAAAACGGAGGGCTGCCGGATTTTACTTTTTTGGAAAAAACCTTCTGCGCTCCTATCTGGGTCAGCAGCATGACTGGAGGAACCGAATGGGCCTACATCATCAATCACAACCTCGCCCGCGCCTGCCGCGAATTCGGCATGGGGATGGGCTTAGGCTCCTGTCGGTCGCTCCTGTTCAGCGACGAGTCCCTGAAAGACTTCGATGTGCGAAAACTCATCGGCGACGAGCTGCCGCTTTTTGCCAATCTCGGCGTGGCGCAGGTAGAGCAACTGCTTGCGAGCGGCGAACTTTGGCGGGTGAAGGCTCTTCTCGACAAGCTTCAGGCGGATGGATTGATCATCCACGTCAACCCCCTTCAGGAATGGCTCCAGCCCGAAGGCGACCGCTTTGAAAAAGCCCCCCTTCAAACGATTACGAGCTTTTTAGAAAAAATGGAAACACCGGTCATCGTCAAAGAAGTGGGGCAGGGGATGGGCTACGAAAGCCTAAAAGCCCTGTTCCAATTGCCACTGGCAGCGATCGATTTTGCCGCCAGCGGAGGCACCAATTTCGCCAGGCTCGAATTGCTGCGGAGCGATAAAGTGAAACAGGAAATCTTCAGCCAGCTCGCTCACATTGGACACACCGCCGTGGAGATGGTTCATTTTACCAATAAAATTGTGGCAGAACTGGGTGACAAAATAAGGTGTCGGCAAGTCATTATCTCCGGCGGCGTCCAAAACTTCTTAGACGGCTATTACCTGACCAATAAATTAAACCTGCCCAGTGTGTACGGCCAGGCTTCGGGCTTTCTAAAACATGCCCGAGGCAGTTACGAAGAGCTGGCAGAATACATTGAATCTCAGGTACAGGGTCTGGCCTTAGCTTCTTCCTTTTTAAAAGTCAGATGACCGACGCTTAGAAAAGTCAGCTATTTCTCTTTTAGGGATAGAAGCATCTTTGGAAAATTAAGACCTTCTGAATACCATGTTTAAAACATCTTTTACTTCAATATTTTTTTGGAAAAAATACTACGCCTCAGTTGAGATATGAGCAATTCAAAATTGATATCCGGTTTTTCCAAACTGTCCAAAGCTGAAAAACTCAAATGGGTGGTTGAAAACTTTCTCAGGGATCCTGCACAGGCGAAAAATGAATTAAAAAGCTGGCAGCATCAGGACGAGAAGCAACAGCGCTTATTGGACGGCTTTAGCGAAAACACGATCAGCAATTTCCCTATGCCTTACGGGATTGCGCCCAATTTCCTCATCAACGACAAGGTCTATGCCGTGCCGATGGTCATCGAGGAAAGCTCAGTGGTAGCCGCCGCTTCCAGCGCCGCCAAATACTGGCTCCATCGGGGAGGCTTCCGCGCCGAAGTATTGGGTACGAAAAAGATCGGCCAGATTCACTTCTCGTGGAAGGGGCAGGCCAAAAAACTTGAGAGCGCTTTTGAAGCGCTAAAAAAAGAGCTTCGAAAAGACACCGCCCACATCACCGCCAACATGGAAAAAAGAGGCGGGGGCATCCTCGACATCGAATTGTTGGACCTCACAGCATTTGAGAAAAATTACTACCAGTTGAAAGTAACTTTCGACACTAAGGATAGCATGGGCGCCAATTTTATCAATTCGGTATTAGAAGAATTTGCCAAAACGCTCGACCGGTTCGTCGCTACCAATCCCATGTTCAGGGACAACGAAGAGCGCGACCTGAATGTCATTATGTCCATCCTCTCCAATTACACGCCGGAATGTTTAGTCAGAGCCTGGGTAGAATGTCCCGTGGACGATCTCGGCGAGGCAGGCCAGGAACAGATCGCCTGCAATCTGGCGCACAAATTTGCTAAGGCCGTGCGCATTGCCCAGATAGATCCCTACCGCGCCGTCACGCACAACAAGGGAATCTTCAACGGAATTGACGCCGTAGTACTGGCCACTGCCAACGACTTTCGGGCGGTGGAAGCTTGCGGCCATGCCTACGCCGCGCGCAGCGGACAATACCGCAGCCTGAGTAGTTGCAGCCTCGAAAACGGCATGTTCCGCTTTCAGTTAGACCTGCCTCTGGCGCTCGGTACTGTGGGTGGCCTGACCAAACTGCATCCACTGGCAAAATATTCCTTAGAACTGCTGGGACATCCTTCGGCAGAAGAGCTGATGAAGATTGTGGCCTGCGCAGGTCTGGCGCAAAACTTTGCAGCCGTACGCTCTTTAGTTACCACCGGAATCCAACAGGGGCACATGAAAATGCACTTAGCCAATATCCTGAATCACATCGGCGCCAATGAACTGGAATCGCAGAGCGTCATGAAGTACTTCGAGGGGAAAATAGTTTCCTTCACAGCCGTCAGGGACTATCTGCTATTTTTCAGAGGCCAGCAACCGCTCAATCTGGAGGCATGATCCAGAAATTTTTTGCCCGGGGAAAATTGTTGCTGACAGCCGAATATTTCGTGCTTGACGGCGCTCCGGCTCTGGCGCTGCCCACGATTTTGGGACAGTCCTTAGAATTGAATTTTTCTCCTCGGGCCGATTCTTTTGAAAAAATCCTTCACTGGCAAAGTTTGGACGAGAAGGGGCAGGTATGGTTCCGCGCAGGTTTTGAGCGGGAAAATTTTGAAATACTCCAGACCGATGAGATGGAAACCGCCCGCCGCCTCCAACAGATTTTGAGAGAAGCCCGAAATCTGAATTCGCTCTTTTTATCAAATGCTAATCTTCCATTGCCCGCCGTAAGTACCCGCCTCGGCTTTCCCCGAAACTGGGGATTGGGCACTAGCTCCACCCTGATTTATCTGATCGCATCCTGGGCAGAAATCAATCCTTTCGAATTGCAGTTCCGAACTTTCGGCGGCTCCGGTTACGACATCGCCTGCGCCGGCGCTTCCGGGCCGATCTTATATTTTTTAAAAAATAAAAAACCTGAATTTCAGCTCTGTGATTTCAGACCGTCATTTTCTAATTCCTTGTATTTCATTTATTTAAATAAAAAACAAAATAGCAGGGAAGGGATAAAACGCTATCGAAAGGCGATGGGGGACAAGGAACCTGCATTGGATAAAATCTCCCGTCTGACCTGGTCTTTTTTGGAAGCGTCCACCCTGGCCGGTTTTGAAAAATTACTTGCTGAACATGAAAAGATCGTCAGCGACTTCATCGAAATGCCGGGTGTCAGAGAATTGTACTTCGATGATTTTCCGGGAGCAATTAAATCCTCAGGCGCCTGGGGAGGAGATTTCGTCCTGGCTGCCTCCTCCCGCCCTTTTGAGTTTCTAAGGGAGTATTTTGAAACAAAGGGCTTCCCAACTATTATTCCCTACAGCCAGTTGATTATTTAAAAAAACAGGGATAAGCAAATACTCGTCCTTTGCGATAAAATATATTAGCCCAATAAAATGCCCTGCGGATATCCAGCTAATCAAACACTAAAGCATTTTTCTGTTACCTTTGTGGACAAATTCTAAATAACCTGCCACCAGTTTAATCCACCAGAGAGTTGGTGCGGCGAAAGTAAATTGGCGATATCGGCTCTTCTATGAAGCGTCCGTTTTTGTGACCATGTGGAAGCAGGGGTCGGCAAAAAAAGAGCTTCCGCAACAAAACCCTGGCCGTTTAGTTTTTTCCTCCACCAACTCCCTTAATTATAAATGCGATAATCATGAATACGGGGACTGCATCTTTAGTAATGATTTACACCGAACAAACACCTAACCCTGAGTCGCTGAAATTTGTCACCAACAGATTGCTGTATCGGGGAACGGCTGATTTCAAAGAAGAAGAAATGGCTCGCGAGTGGTCGCCCATGGCCGCCGCTTTATTTGATCTGCCGTATGTGCGGGGGGTTTATATCTCGAGTAGCTTCGTCACGGTCACCAAAGAATTGAACTACGAATGGTCTGAAATCATGTTCAGGCTCAAAACATTTATCAAAAAATACATCGAAAGCGGAGCCGCCATCATCAAAGACGGCTACGAAGCAGTCGCCGAGGAAGAGCAGGCCAAAATCGCTGCCGAACAATTCGTCGGAGAAGGTGGGGATGTATCCCAACGAATCAAAGAATTAATTGACGCCCACGTAAAGCCCGCCGTCGCCATGGATGGCGGTAACATCGAATTCCGAGCCTACGAAAACGGAACGGTTTACGTCATCATGCAAGGCTCTTGCAACGGCTGCCCCTCCGCTACTGTCACCCTGAAAGCGGGCATCGAAGCCATGTTAAAGCAAATGGTTCCCGAAGTACGGGAAGTAGTTCAGGAGATGTATTGAGCAGCTTTTGTACTCTTAGCTTTTAATTTTCAGCAAATTACAATTTACTTTTGCAGTTTCTATTTGCAAAAGTCAGCCTTTGGTTTCTTCTATCTTTTTAATAAAAATTCTCAACTGATATGAATTACCAGTCGCTTCTCTTTTTGTCTCTCCTGTTAATCACGGGTAGCTGCTCCCTCGAATCCCAGCCCAAAGCAAAGCTCTCCGCCGAGAATGCCAACAGCGAATGGTTCATCGCGCCGGGAAAATCCTTTGGAAAAATTACCAGAGAAAATGGCAGCATGGAAGCTGTGAAAGCCCTCTACGGCGAAGATGTTCGCGAAGATTCCATCTATGTTGCTCAGGGTTTTTACCTGCCGGGGCTGGTAGTTTTTCCCGGACAGAAGAACGAATTTCAAATCGCTTATGAACCCGAACAAGGCGACTTGCCTACCTTCTTTCGGGTGGAACAAAAAGGAACGGACTGGAAAACCATCGGCGGAGTGACCGTCGGCTCCACACTTGAAGACGTAGAAAACGCCAATGGCACTGGTCTCTCTTTCAAGGGCTTCGGCAACGATTACGGCGGCGTCGTCACCGAATGGTACGGGGGAAAATTAGAAGGACTTTCAATGACCCTTGCCCCGGCCGTAGAGGAGTTTAATCAAAGGTTTTTCAGGAACAATATTGAATTTGGCACTGTCAACCTCGACGTCTCCAAAAAGGATATCATAGTAGTCAGCATTGGCACCAGGTTTTTGAGCGGCTATTAATTGATGAGGAGAGATGAATGATGAATGTGGGGATAAATTGGTGTAAGTCCGAAGTGAATTCAGACTAATTTTCCCCTTCGTCAAAAATTACCTGCTGGAAACCGTACGCCAGCCCCCCGCCAGGCCTGAATAGTCAGTACCTACAAAATGAGCTAATAAGCAGAGAGCCTTAATTTTTTAAAAATTGAATTTTTGCCTCCTCAGGAAAGCAGATTTTTGAATCTGGGTCGGTGTGGCGCCGCGTCGCCGGATTTCGCTCTCTTCATCGCCTCATAATCCTGATAATTTCCTTCAAAAAACGCCACTTCTCCCTCGTCTTCGAAGGACAAAATATGCGTAGCTAAGCGGTCAATAAACCAGCGGTCGTGGCTGATGACCAACACGCACCCGGCAAAAGCGTCGAGGGCGTCTTCCAAAGCCCGCAGGGTATTGACGTCAATATCGTTCGTCGGCTCATCCAAAAGCAGGACGTTGCCGCCGTCTTTGAGCGTCATTGCTAAGTGCAGGCGGTTGCGTTCACCGCCGGAAAGCACGCCCGCTTTTTTCTGCTGGTCGGAGCCGGAGAAGTTGAATCGGGCAATATAGGCGCGGGCATTCATTTCGTAGTTTCCCACCTTTAGGATGTCCAATCCTCCCGATATGATGTCGTACACGGATTTTTCAGGGTCAATGGCGGCGTGCGACTGATCGACATAGGAGATTTTAACCGTGTCGCCAATTTTGATAGAACCGCTATCGGGTTTTTCCTTTCCCATCAACATGCGGAAGAGAGTGGTCTTTCCCACGCCATTCGGCCCGATGATTCCGACGATGCTGTTTTTGGGGACGGAGAAAGAAAAGTTTTCAAACAGCAGCCTGTCGCCGAATGCTTTTTTCAGCTCCGCAGCTTCGATGACTACCTCGCCCAGGCGGGGTCCCGGCGGGATGGTGATTTCTAATTTGGCGTCTTTTTCCTTCATCTCCTCTGCGGCGAGTTTGTCGTAAGCATTCAGACGGGCTTTCCCTTTGGCCTGTCGCGCTTTGGGACTCATGCGAATCCATTCCAACTCCCGCTCTAAGGTTTTTCTGCGCTTATCTTCGGTCTTCTGTTCCTGCTCTAAGCGATGGGCTTTTTGTTCTAACCAACTGCTGTAGTTGCCCTGCCAGGGAATGCCTTCGCCCCGGTCTAATTCCAGAATCCAACCCGCTACCTTATCGAGGAAATACCGGTCGTGCGTCACGGCGATGACGGTACCCGGGAAGTTTTGCAGGTACTGCTCTAACCAGTCAATGCTCTCCGCATCGAGGTGGTTGGTCGGCTCGTCGAGCAGGAGAATGTCGGGCTCCGACAGCAGCAGTCTGGCCAGCGCCACCCTTCTTCGCTCGCCGCCGGAGAGCACATTTACCTGCATATCGTCGGGCGGACAGCGCAAGGCGTCCATAGCCCGCTCTATTTTGTGGTCGAGTTCCCAGGCGTTTTTGCTCTCGAGGATGTCCATCAGCTCGCCTTGCCGCTCGATGAGTTTGTTCATTTCGTCGTCGCTCATTTCTTCGGCAAATCGAGCGTTTACCTCTTCGTACTCCCTCATCGCGGACATGAGTTCGCCTAGACCTTCCTCCCCCACTTGCCGGACAGTTTTGGTTTCGTCCAGGTCAGGCTCCTGGGGCAGGTACCCGATTTTGAATTGTTTTTCAAATTCAATCTTACCCTGATAATTCTGGTCGAGGCCTGCGATAATTTTTAGCAGAGTGGATTTTCCAGACCCGTTGAGGCCTAGCACGCCAATCTTAGCGCCATAAAAAAAAGACAACCAGATATTTTTCAACACCTGCTTGTTGGGCGGGTAAGTCTTTGAGACTCCCGACATGGAGAAGATAATTTTGTTGTCAGACATAGTATTTGTTGCGTTTTCTTTTGCCTTTTATTAAGGCGGCAGTCGTGTAACTGAGCCTAAATTCGGCAGGTTCCGGCCAAAGGCTTTTACCGGATTGCTCTGCTAAGTTCAAAATTCAAAGGGCGCAAAATTGAGTTAAGTTTTTGAAATAGAAAAAAGCGACTTGTTCAGGCGCCAGCTTCTCCCCAGGCCGAAGCTAGTCTTACAGGTTTTATCCAGTTAAAAATGCCGGTTTACAGGCGGCGCCCTCGCATCTGACCGGTGGAGGATTGCGTTTCAGTTTTAAAATAATTTAACTTTGCCTTTCATCACACAAACTCCACTGCCACCCATATCATGTACGATTACGACGTCATTATCAGCTTTATTACAGCCTTCGCACTGACCTACTTTGTCACTCCCTCGATTATTCGGGTCGCCATTAAGAAGAAATTATTCGATATACCGGATGAACGCCGCTCCCACGAGGTCGTTACTCCCCGGTTAGGCGGGATCGCCATCTTTACCGGAATCATATTTTCCACCATAATCTGGGTGCCTTTCAACGAGTACGGCAATAATTTTCAGTTTGTGATAGTCGCAATCATCGTCATTGTTCTGACTGGGGTGAAAGATGATATAGATGCCATTTCTCCTTCAACTAAACTGGGCGCAGAGCTATTCGCCGCCTTCATTCTTTTTTTCAAAGCCGACATCCGAATTTCGGGTTTTCACGGCATCATGGGCGTAGAAAACATCAGTATGTTCTGGAGCGCCGCCCTGACCATCTTCACCATCATCGTCATCATCAATGCCTTCAACCTCATTGACGGCATCAACGGCCTGTCGGGGAGCACGGCTGTCATTGCCACTTCTACGCTGGGCATCTGGTTTCTGTTAGTCAAACGATACGACCTCGCCATCCTGGCTATCTCTACGGCTGGCGCCACGGTAGCTTTTTTAAAATATAATTTCTCTCCCGCAAAAATTTTTATGGGCGATACGGGGGCGCTGCTATTGGGGCTTATCTGCTCCATCCTGACCATCCATTTCATAGAGCTAAACGAGGTGCTCGAAATCTCCCACCCCTTTAGAGTCAATGCGGCGCCAAGCGTGGCCATTGGCATATTGATTTTACCGCTTTTCGATACGCTTCGGGTTTTCCTGACCCGCGCCCTGCGAGGTCGAAATCCTCTTCAGCCGGATCGAACGCATATCCACCATCTTTTAATTGACTCCGGTCTGACACACATGCAGGCAACGGGAGTATTAGCAGGCGTCAGCATCTTTTTCATCATCCTCGTTTTCCTGCTACAGCGCTATATCAATAACTCGCTTTTTATCATTCTGTTGGTGGTGGGTATCGCTTCCCTTCTGATGGCCGGCTTGTACCACAGCGTCAGGAAAAGACTCAAAATAACCCTATAAAAAAGACCGCCCTTCTGCCGTTTACAGAAGGCGGTCAAACCCAGAACATACATGAGAAAACTACAACTTTCTGATAGTTGAGGAGAAGGAAAAGAGCGACACTCTTCCTTCACACTTCAACTTTTCGGGGCAACGCTCTTTGGGGTTAAAGCATGCGACAAGTGCATCGCATCGGTTGCCGAATCTATTTATCCAGCTCGTCAAGGTGGTATTTTTCGATTTTTTCGATGATGGTGTCGTCGTAATGTCCCGCAGTAGCATACCCGAGTTCTTTCAGTCCTCTCGCCCATTTTTTGTAATCGTTTCCATATTTCAGCAGCTCCTTATACCTTCCATTGGCGATCATTTCGCTATGCGAGCGGTAGCTCTCCCACGCGCTGCCATAATTCCGAAAGAAGTCCTTGTGGCTGTCGTCCCCAAAATTAGAGCAATGGCCTTTTTTGCAGGTGCGGGAAAAGCACTTGATGCCGAAATGGTTGTTCGTCTTCTTCGACAAAGCGCTGGAACCCGCATTGCTCTCGATAATGGCCTGCGCCAGCTTCACGCTGGCAGGGATGCCGTATTTCTCCATTTCAGCAACAGCTACTTTTTTGTAGCGCCGAATGTAAGCCTTGACGCGGCGGGTCTCGGCGTCGTCAGCCGGATCGTCGGCGAAGTAGTCCTTTTTCTCAAACAGAGCGGCAATACCTCCCCAGGATTTATCGCCTTTATCATCGGCTTCAGCGCCCGTCTTCAGGGCTACCTCTTCCGCCATGATTTCCTGCCCAAACTGAGCGCGACTGGCGCCCACGCCTAAGTTGAGCGATAAATCCTTTTTGAATACTATAAATGCGAGGAAGCCCAGGACGCCCAATTTCAAAACCGGCGTCTTTATCGCCCCTGGCGCCACCGCCGTATTTTTGTAAAACTGGTATTTGGCAATCACGATGAGGCGATCTGTCAGCAGCGCTAATTTGCGAAGCGTCCAAAGTATAACGGCGCCCGGCAGCCCGGGTCGGCCTTCATTTGCAGGCGTTTGCAGATGCTGCGAATCGGAATAATGGGTCTGGCTTCTGCCCGAATAGAAACTATCTTGTTGGTTCGGTCTCATAACTTCACGATTTTAAAAAACTATTTGTATCTTCGAGCCTTCCGATGCACGTTTCTGTTGTTTTAAAAATTATGATGAGGCAAATTTAGAAACATTTTGTTTTTAAATCAAAATCATTTCAAACTTTTTTTGTTAAAAAATGGGAAAATTTTCTGATGACATTGTAAATCAGCGATTTAGAAATGCTTTTGAGGAATTGGAAAAAAATCGCCACATCAAAGGTAAGTCTGACATCGCCAAGCAATTGGGTACCTACAACCACGTCATTAACAGCATCCTGAAAGGGGAGCGCAATATCACCGTTGAGCAATTATACAAATTGTTTGAAATTTATCAGATAGACGCCAACTACCTGTTTGGTTTCTCCGGGCAGATGTTCAGGGAGGAAAATGAAGACGGCGCCCTCCCCGTGCGCTCTTTAGACGACCGGCAATTTTTCGGCAGAATGAATATCACGCTCGTCCCCAACCGCGCGATGGCCGGGTATGCGCTCGAGCATCAGGATGACAGTTTTCTGTCAGAACTGCCGCGGTTCTCCATCCCCAATCTCGAAGGCCGGCTCATCGCCTTTGAAATCAGCGGCGACAGCATGTACCCCACCATCACCAACGGCGACATCGTCATCTGTGAGCCGCTCGACCGGGAAGACCCCATCCGCGACAACAACGTGTACGTCGTCGTCACTGATGTCGTCGTGGCCAAGCGCATCCAGCAGGTACGGGACGGCGGCCTCGCACAACTGCGACTCATCTCCGACAACAACGCCGTCTATAAACCCTACGAAGTGGATTTGGAAGATATCCGCCAGATTTTGAGGGTCAGGTGCAGGCTGACGACTTATGCCATCAGTTGAGGAACGAGCTTTTTAATCAGGCCGGCGCATTAGCGCAGTTGATCTGCCGGACGACAACTCCCTGCAACATGCGGCAATACGAAGAACAGACAAAGAACTACGGAGCGCCTCTACTCCGCCAAATCGGCTACGGCGTGTGGGTCGCCATGCTGCTGCTGTCTTTGGTCTTTTACCGCCAGCGGGCATTCTTTATGGATGCCGGCTTTCAGCTTTTCAACCTGATCAACGAGGGGACTATCCAGATTTACCACCACCGCTTTGTGACCGGAATCCCGCAGATCCTGCCCTGGCTATTGCTAAAGGCAGGCGCCCCGCTCCAGGCGCTGGCGCTGAGTTTCTCGGCGGGCTACATACTGTTTTACCTGCTGGTTTATCACCTCTTAGTCCGTTACGCAAAAAACGACCAGCTCGGCTGGACCCTCATTTTCCTCTTTACCCTCATCTCTCTCGACAGCTTTTACCATATCCAGAGCGAACTTTACATAGGCCTGGCCCTGCTGCTGTTGGCCTTTGGCCTGGTTCTGAAAAACCCTGCGCTCAACAGCCCTGCGGCTAAGCTCCTGCTTTTGCCATTATTAGTAGCCGTAGCGTTTTCGCACAAGCTCTCTGTCATCTTCTTCGTATTCCTCTGGCTGTTCTTCGGACTGAGCGATAAAAACCTGCGAAACCGGCGATACCTCGTTCTGCTCTGCGTCTTCCTGGCCATCGCCGCATTTCGGGCGACATTCTTCACCAATTGGTACGAGGCCGCCAAGCAGGTAGAATTTCGGGGGAACCTCGAACACTACTTCCCAAATCTGCTCGGCATCCCTTCCAATCTCATCTTTTTAAAGCGCTGCGTCCAATACTACTACCTGCTGCCCATCCTGCTGTCCGCCCTGAGTGTTTTTTATTTTTTGAAAAAAAAATGGCTGAAACCGGGACTGATGTGGTCCTTTACGCTCGGCTTTGCGCTGCTTTACAATATCTCCGACCCTCAGGCGCTATACCGCTTTTATTCAGAAGTGACCTACCTGCCCCTGACCATTTTTGTAGCCGTACCATTTTTGTTTGATTTCGTACCAAGCCTCGTTTCAAAATGGCCCCATCTCGAAAAACGGGCGCTCCCCATCGCCTTCACAGCGCTCATGCTCCTCCGGCTCGGAACAATCACCCTGAATCACTCCACCTTTGACCGACAATTTTCCTGGATAACGACTCAATTCCACCAGCGCCCCGGCTCCCACCGCCTGCTAATAAAAAGTGAAAACGTCCCCATGGACTCCGTGCTGATGGAATGGGGCGCACCCTTCAGCGCCATGCACATCACAGCGCTTGCCGCTCCCGATTCAGCAAAAACAATCCTCATCCTGCCGGACTTCGACTGGTTCGAAGATAAAATGGGTCGGAAGGACATCTTCTTCTCCCCCTTCCACAAAGTATTGGAAAAAGACGACCTAAACCGCCGTTACTACAATCCCCCCGACGACGGCTATTTGTTGTTGGAATAGCAGGGCTGTCATCCTGTCGGATTTATCTATACCCGGAATTTTTTCTTCTCCATACTTTTCAAAAAGAGAATTCCTATCAACTTCCGCCGAGTTCCGACCGCCCGAAAACCCGCCAGATTGCAAACCCTCAGAGTAAGGAAAAACGCTTTCTTTCGCCTTTAAAAATTGTGAAAGCGTCTTTTTGAAAAAGATTT
>CAZXQI010000111.1:0-12065 GCA_964643005.1 uncultured Saprospiraceae bacterium
AACTCTTCTGCAACTATTTCTAAAATGCTATCGCAAAACTTTAGACAACTTCAAAATATAAACACCTGAAAGCCAATTGATAAACTTCAATAATAGATTTAATAAGAAATGCACAGCTCCGCCACTCAGCACCTTTCAAAAGACCCGGTTTTAAAGAAATTGATAGAAGCGTCGCCACAATTAGAACTTTTGGACAATTCCAGGGGCAATGTTTATGAAGGCTTAATTAGTTCTATCATCAGCCAGCAGCTATCGGGAAAGGTAGCTACTGTGATCAAAGGTCGCTTTTATGAGCTTTTTGCCGACAGCTACCCGCATCCGGAAAAGCTTTTGGAAGCGGACATGGAAACGCTTCGCTCCGTGGGCCTTTCCAGACAAAAGGCAAACTACCTGCAAAATGTAGCGACTTTTTTTCAGGAGGAGCGCATAGACGACTCGGCCTGGGACGGAATGGGAAATGAAGCCATTATTGATTTTTTGACGCGGATAAAAGGTGTGGGGAAATGGACGGTGGAGATGATTTTGATGTTCTCGCTGGGCAGACCGGATGTATTGCCGGTGGATGATCTGGGGATTAGAATAGCCTTTACCAAACTTTATAATCTGACAGAAACGGGAAAGGAATTGAAAGAGCGGATGACGGAGATAGCAGAATCCTGGCGACCCTATCGCTCCTATGCCTGTCTGTATCTTTGGCAGTACAAGGACAGCAAATAGGCGCCGGTTTTTGGAAATGAAAAAGGCAAGCATATTCTCATGTGCCTGCCTTTTTTGATATGGTTTAGGTTCAGATTTATTCTTCTTCTACGTCTTTGATAGTCTGAATCTTATTCAATAGTTGCTGCGCTTTTAGGAGAAAATCCGGCTTGTGCTCATAAAACTCGTTGTGAATCATCAGCAGGCGGGCGGCGTCCCAGGCGGCGGATTTAGGCCTCAGTTGTTTAGCGGCGATCGGGTGCAGCCAGTACTCTAAGTTATTGGAACGCAGGTACGAGCCATCCATATCGAAGTTGATGATGACGGACAACTTGTTCAGGGAGAAAAGGTAATCCGTTTCCTTGTTCAATTCTTTTTGGAGATCGACGATTTCAATCCTGCCGAAGCGCACGCCGGCTCTCTCGCACAGGAAAATATCGCGACGGCCATCGAAAGTGATTATCGTCTGGATTTGATATTTACGGAAGGCGTCGAGTAGGAATTTCTTGACCCAGTTGTGTACAGGTCGAAGTTGCTTGAATGAAAACTGTAGCGCGCGTTTGTCCACTCTGAATTCCTCAAGGAAAGGCCGCGTTCTACCGCTTCTCATATTGATAACTACTTTGTTGCGTCCGATGGTGTGACCCAGTTCGTTGGTTTTTGAATAGACGCTGACGTAATCTACATCGGCTTTGTTGATCCAGGTTTCAAGGAATATTTTCTTTGAACGCTTTTCAAAGACGAGCAGCGATACTTCTGCTATTGCAAAGAAATTAGGAAATCCTCCGTAGATGTTACCGTACTTAAGCTCTAGAAATGCAATGTTGTTCTCCACTTTAAAATAGTGTTGTTTTGGGAAAAAGGTTTAAAAAAATTATTTCACTCTGGCTTCAAATTGTCGCCAAATTTATGAATAATGGTGACAAACAAGCTATTTCTACATTACAAATTTATTTGTTTGTCTATTAAGCGCATCTGACTGACGGATTTGAATCTTAAAACAAAAATCTTCCGTCCTGGTAGATTTTTTCTTCATCGGCAAAAATCTGTCCCCCATCTTTCATGTCGGCAATCATGTCCCAATGAATGGATGATTGATTCTTTCCGCCCGTTTGTAGATAAGACTGGCCAATGGCCATGTGAACTGATCCCCCAATCTTTTCATCAAACAGAATATTTTTTGTGAAACGGTTGATTTTGTAATTAGTTCCGATAGCCGCCTCGCCAAATCTCCTGGCGCCTGGTAGTTGAAAGACATTGTCAAGCAACTCTTTGCCCCTCGTGGCTTCCCATTTTTCAACCATCCCGTCTTTTACCCAGAGGGTGATGCCTTCTACTTCATGCCCTGCATAGACGACGGGGTAGGAAAAGTGGATATGGCCGTTCACGCTGTCCTCTACTGGAGAAGTATAAACTTCGCCGGAAGGCATGTTGGTTTGCCCATCCGAATTGATCCAGGTACGTCCTTTGGTTGAAAATGCGATGTCAATGCCGTCGCCTACATAGCGCACTTTTTCTTTTTTGTTTAAAAAATCAACGATATGTTGTTGCGAGCGACGAACTTCAAGCCAGGCAGCGGCGGGGTCTTCCTCGTTTAACCGGCAGGCGTTGAAGACAAATTGCTCGTATTCTTCGAGCGACATACCAGCTTCTTGAGCATTGGCTAACGTTGGATACTGGCAAAGGTTGCGCTTCAAAGAGCGGGTTGCCGTGCGTTTGAAGTAAATTTCATTAGTCTCCTTCAGGGCAGCCCGGCGCAGGTTGGCTTTATCCTTATCTACATTCTGATCTTCCCGCAGGTTGAACGGAGCCATGATGTTCAGGTAGGCGTCGAATTCTTCCATCGCCAGTTTGTAGAGCGTTGGAACCTGCTGCAAATGGCGCCCGCCAGCTTCCTGTAGCATTATTCTCGATTTTTCCCTGAAGGCAAGTTCTACTTCCACGATGGCGCCCTGCCGGAGCGCAACTCGCCAAACTTCCCGCACGAGCGGCTCGGCCAGCGTCGTACTGGAAATGTAAAGCCGGTCGCCTTCTTTGATTTCTAAGCAGTATCGGACGAGAAGGTCGGCGTATTTGAATAGGATTTCTGACATGTCAGGGTTTGGCGACGACAATTAGTAATGCCGTTTTGAACGGGTTTTAAGGGGGCGCAAATTTTGACAAAAATTTACTTAGAAAAAAATCTATTGAAGAAATTCGCCTGAGCTTTATTTTTAATATTTATGAAAGGGGTGCATTCTTCGCTTTTAAACGTTTCCTCAGGCGCAGGGAATGAGCAATGAATTGCGCCGTAAGAAGAAGACTATCTGCTGACCGTTTCCTTTAATCTTTTAATGCTGAAGCCCCTCTCCGTAAAATACTCCAATACTCTGGGTAGGACGTAGTGCAGCTTATCCCAGGCTTTCAGACTGTCGTGAAAGACGACGATGGATCCGTTTCCGGTATTTTTCAGCACGTTACTGAGGCACTGTTGCGGTGTGATGCCGGCGTCAAAATCGCCGCTCAGCACGTCCCACATCACTATCTGGTATCGCTTGCGCAGACGCGCCGCCTGTTTGGGCATCAGCCTGCCATGAGGCGGGCGGAACAGATTGCTCCGGACTAACTGGGCGCAGCGATGCACGTTTAGAAAATAAGCGGTATTGCTGTTGGCCCATCCGTTTAGGTGGTTGAAAGTATGGTTGCCGATGGTATGGCCTGCTTCGGTCAGTTGCCGAAATATTTCAGGGTGCCTGTTGATATTTTCACCGACGCAGAAAAAAGTAGCTTTTGTCTGATATTCCTGCAACTGTTCCAATACCCAGGGGGTTACTTCCGGAATCGGGCCGTCATCGAAAGTCAGGTAAATTTCCTTCTTTTCGGAGGGAACCTTCCAAGTGAAGTTGGGAAATAATTTCTGAACGAGAAGCGGTGTTTTTACCAGATACATTAGCTTTTTCTTTAAAGGTAGGCGACTGGAAACAATTTTAAAACTGCGCTGAAAACCCGTCCCTCCGTTTTTCCCTCAAAGCTGGGCAGGCTGAACGAGCCGGATTCCTATTGGGAAAAAAAGAGAAACAGGAAACAGCCCGAAGGTTTACTTTTGCACCTCTTCAAAATCAGGGATGAAGGTTTTTCCTCAAACGACCTTCCTGCTAATCCACAACGGGTGAAAGTAAAAACCTGCTGCTGGAAAGTAGAAACTTCATGGGAAGAAGAGGAGTTTAGATTGACTATTAATTGAGAATAATGAAAAAAGTGAGAGTTCGTTTTGCGCCGAGTCCGACCGGTCCGCTACACATTGGCGGAGTTCGCACGGCGCTGTATAATTATCTGTTTGCAAAAAAAAATGGAGGTACGTTCATCCTGCGGATCGAAGATACGGATCAGGGCAGGTACGTGCCTGGCGCTGAAGAATACATCATCCGGTCTCTGGAATGGTGCGGCCTGAAGCCTGACGAAGGGCTGGGATTTGGCGGCGAATTTGAGCCTTACCGCCAGTCTGAGCGAAAGGCTATCTATCAAAAGTACGCCCAGATGTTGATTGACCGCGGCGCGGCGTATTACGCATTCGATACTCCGGAAGAGTTGGAGGCGCGACGCCATGCCGAGGCGGAAGCAGGCAATCACAATTTTAAATACGACAACCTCAGTCGCGCCGGCATGAAGAACAGCCTGACGCTGCCCGCCGACGAAGTTCAGCGCCTGCTTGCTGCCGGTGAAGAGCATGTCATACGCTTAAAAGTTCCTGAAAATGAGACGGTTACTTTCAACGACCTCATTCGGGGAGAAGTGAGTTTTCAAACAAACGAGCTAGACGACAAGGTGCTGCTGAAGGGCGACGGCATGCCCACCTACCATTTAGCCAATATCGTGGACGACCACCTGATGGAAATTACCAATGTCATCCGGGGAGAAGAATGGCTGCCCAGCACGGGGCATCACGTTTTGCTCTACCGCGCTTTCGGCTGGGAGGCGACGATGCCGGAATTTGCCCACCTGCCGCTGATTCTCAAGCCGGATGGAAAAGGCAAGCTCAGTAAACGAGACGGCGCCAAATTCGGCATGCCCGTTTTCCCGCTCGGCTGGGAAGGGAAGACGGATGAAGATAGTTTCGACGGCTTTCGGGAGTTTGGATTTTTGCCGGAGGCAGTCGTCAATTTCCTGGCTTTTCTGGGCTGGAATCCGGGCACGGAGCAGGAGATTTTCTCCCTTGAAGAACTTTGCGAGGCTTTTTCTATTGAAAACATCAGCAAGGGAGGGGCGCGCTTTGACTACGATAAAGCCCGGTGGTACAACCAGCAATACATCCACGCTACCGACGGAAAGAAACTGGCAGAAATGGTTCGCCCCCAGTTAGAAGAAAAAGGCTTTGAGGCTACAGACGATTATCTCGTCGCCGTCTGCAACCTGATGAAAGACCGGCTCAGCGTATTGCCCGACTTCCTCAACCAGGCTTATTATTTCTTTGAAGAGGTAAAATTGTACGACGACCAAAACATTGCGAAGCGTTGGAAGCCTGAAAATCGCCCCACTTTTGAAACGCTGGCCACTCGCCTTCAGAATTTGGCCGCCTTTGAACTATCGGCCATAGAGGAGGCAGTGAAGCAATTTATGGCGGAGTATCATTTGAAAATGGGCGAAGTAATGCCCATGCTCCGGCTGGCGCTCGCCGGCTCCATGCAGGGACCTGCCGTTTACGAAATGTTGACTGTCCTGGGTCGGGAGCGCAGTGTAGGCAGACTTTGGCAGGCGTTTGATTATTTTGATGGAGTCGTTGGCTGATGCCCGTCGGGCGATTGGTCAAAGAGAAGAAAAATTCAAATTGGGAAACCAACCAACCACTACTTATCGGAATTGTGCGTTCTCAAACAATGGACAAACACCCATTTTTTTTCATAACTTTTATTGATGAAGAATAATACGGTTATACGGGTTGTGCTTTTTGGCTGCCTCGCCATCATCAGTATTATTATTATCCAGGCTTATTTATTGATAAATACCTGGGATGCCCAGGAAAAGGAGTTTCAGGAAAAGGTCACCATTGCCCTTTTGAATGTGGCCAGAGAATTTGAAAAACTAGGCAGCTCTCCTCCCGCTTACGACCTGATTAATCAGGTGTCTTCCAACTACTACGTCGTGAACATCAACGACAATATCAGAGCCAGCGACTTAGAGCATTTTCTTAGAAGGGAGTTAGAGAGGGTGGCGCTCCGGGAAGATTTTGAATACGGTATTTACAATTGCGATACTCGTCGTATGGCCTATGGCAAATACATCAGCTATTCGTCCTCCTCCAACTCTAAGTCGGGCGTGTCCAAAGGTCAGTTGCCTGTTTACGATGAATACCTCTACTATTTTGGCGTTCGCTTTCCGAATCGCGTCACTAAAATCATGAGCGACGTGCGCCTGACGATTGTGCTTTCGACCATCTTGTTGGTGACGATTCTATTTTTCCTCTACTCTATTTACATCATCCTCCGGCAGAAGCGGCTCTCCGAGATGCAAAAGGACTTTATCAACAACATGACCCACGAGTTTAAGACGCCGATTTCTACTATTCGGGTTTCTACTGATTTCTTCCTGAAGGCGCCTGAAATTACAGCCAACCCTAAGCTGCTTCAATATACCAACATCATCTCTGATCAGAATAACCGGCTGAATCATCAGGTAGAAAAAGTATTGCAGTTGGCTCGGGTCGAGCGCGATAATTTCAAACTGAACATGGAGCAGTTAGACCTGCACCAGGTGCTGAGAAGTATTTTGGACGGGATGAAATTGCAGGCGGAAAAACAGGGTGGAACCCTGACCTATAACTTAGAAGCAGAGCCCTCCTTTATTCGGGCGGATAAACTGCACCTAACTAATATACTACACAACTTGGTGGATAATGCCATCAAATACTGTAAGGAAGTCCCCACCATTAATATCAGGACTTATAATGAAAAAAATGGCAAAATTTGCCTGATCATCTCAGACCAGGGCGTCGGGATAGCAAAGGAAAACCTCAACAGAATTTTCCAAAAATTCTATCGGGTGCCGACCGGCGACATTCACAATGTCAAGGGATTTGGTCTTGGATTATTTTATACAAAAAACATCTGCGACGCACATGGCTGGAAGATTCAGATTGAAAGCGAGTTGAATAAGGGCGCCACGGTGAAGATTTTAATTTAAAAAAATGGTGGAAGCATGGGGTTAGACAAGGAATGGTGAAAGAAACAATTTGCCAATGTCGTCTGCCAGGAAAAACTATAAAGACAGGAAAAATGAAGGCAAACTTACTATATGTTGAGGACGACCCAAGCCTGGGTTTTGTAACAAAGGATAACCTCGAATTGCAGGGCTACGAAATCAGCCATTGTATGGATGGAAAATCGGCGCTCGAGATGGCCCAAAACCAGAAGTTTGACCTTTGTATCCTCGATGTCATGCTGCCCGAAATGGACGGCTTCACGCTGGCTCAGGAAATCAGGCGGTTCGACGCCGAGATTCCCATCATTTTTCTGACTGCCAAATCGCTGAAAGAGGATAAGATAAAAGGCTTGAAACTGGGGGGAGACGATTACATAACGAAGCCCTTTAGCATTGAAGAATTAATTCTAAAAATTGAAATTTTCCTTCGCCGTCGCAGCATCACCGACCCGGAGCCTCAGGCTAAGTATCATTTTGGAATATACGATTTCAACTATCCCAACCTCGAGCTTTCGTGGGGTGGCCACACTGAAACGCTCACTCAACGGGAGGCCGACCTGTTGAAATATTTCTTAGACCAGTCTAATAAAGTCATCAAACGCTCAGATATTTTAGAGACGCTTTGGGGAGAAAACGATTACTTCCTCGGTCGTAGCCTCGATGTTTTTATCTCCCGCTTGCGCAAATACCTCAAAGAAGACGAGTCTGTCAAAATTGAAAACATCCACGGAGTAGGTTTTCGTTTTAAGGTGTAAAAAAGCTAATTCTTGGCACTGTTTTTGTCTATTGCAACCCAGAACATCTGGTAAAGAGCTTTACCCGGAAGGGGTACGTTGTTTATTTAAGGTGATTGAATCTACTTGAGAAACTGTGACAAACACTGGTCGGAAACTACACATCACACACTTCCAATATTTTCTCCAGCAAACTTCTTTTGGCAATTCACACTGAACACTGAATAGTGCATTCTGTCCGACTTGTTGTTTTCACTTTAGAGAATACTAAATAATTAAATTTTGAAGAATACCTTTCTTCCGCCCTGGAAGAGCAAAGGGCATTATTTCATTTCAAAAAGATAATTAGTCGGTTTCAAATTCGGTGCAGGGCCAACAAGTGTTTGGTATCCTGCACTTTTTTTTACCGCTATTCATAATGAATTGATTCACAGGCAGGTATAAAAGACCCTGAAAGCATAAATGAGATTCCTCTGAAACAAACAGAGGGATTTTGATGGAAGCCAACGCTGTTTTACCGATATTTCTTTCCTCGGAGCAATTCGTAATTCTTGAAGCTTCCGACTTCCTTTCCTCCCAATAGTTTTTGCTCGATGAAGGTCAGAATGCGACATTTAAGCGATTCGTGTTTGTGCCTTTTTCGGCCCGGGCTGAGTTCTCGTTTGGAATAATTCAATTCCTCCCGCCAATTGAAATTGCCCATCCATTCCGCCATTACCGCAGGGTGGGCGCCTGAAAAGCGGGCGACCTTTCCGAGAGGCCCGTAGTCGAAGCCTGCTTGGCTATCCTTGTACATTTCTTCCGCTTTCTGTTGGCCTTTGTGGATGGTGTCGAGCGATTTCTTCTTGCGCTGCATTAATTGAGGAGGCCTGACCCAGCCGTAATGATAGATAAAAGCATGGGCTTTTGCCACCCTCAGTTTTCGAGTTCCTTCCTTTTGACGATAGCTTTTGCCGTCAAAATTCGGGATGAAGCGAAATGATTGCGCCGATTCCCAGGAATGGATATCGGGCAGATTTCGCACGATTCGAATTTCGTTTTTGTACCAGCCGTGCGAAACCTGGCGCCGCTGGTAGTCGCCCCAGAAGTGTACGTATTGAAAGAGCAGACCTTCGACGAGGGGATCGTCTAAGAATTCCTCGCAGCGCTGCCGAATGACGGACAAGTACTTTTCATGCACCACTTCGTCCGCCTGGAGGTAAAACAGCCAGTCGCCGCTACAATGCGATTTGGCAATGTCTGTTTGGTGGGCATTCTCCGTGCCCCTGGGATAGGCGCTGATATCCCAGGCCGAGTGAACGATGCGGACCTTATCGGACTGGATGCTTAAAATTTCTTCTTCAGTGCGGTCATCAGAATCGCAGTCTCCTAAGGCGACGACAAACTCATCTACCAATGGCAGAATGGACTGAATGGCCTGCTTGATTGGATAATACAGCAGGGTAGCGTTTTTTACCATCGTAAATCCACTGATACGCATGAAGGGCATTTTGGTAAAAGTTGAGGAGCAAAAGTAAGCGCCAAAAGAAGATTTTCAGGCTATTGCAGATGGATAAAGGGAATACTTGGAAATTAGTTGATGGGCATAGCGAAACTGAATTTACTTCCCTTTCCCTTTTCGCTTTCTACCCATATCCTGCCATTGTGAGCCGCCACGAATTCCTTGGAAATGGCGAGTCCCAAGCCGGTGCCTTTCGTTTTATCGCCTTTTGCGCGGCGGTAAGGTTGGAAGAGTTTGCGTTGTTCTTCGTCGGTAATGCCGGGGCCGCGGTCAAGCACGGTGAACTGGATAGAGTTATTGCTTCGCATGACGTCTATCACAATAGCCTCATTCTTAGGGGTATAGCGCACGGCATTGGTCAGGAAGTTGACCAAGACGGCGGTTGTTTTGTGGACGTCAATATTGAGCGAGGGCAAGCCCGGTTCTATCTGGCGGATGATTTGGACGTTCTTTTCAGCGACAAAGGTTTTGACGCTTTCCAATGCCCTGCCCACGATGTCTTCCGGCGTAAAGCTCTCGAGTTCAAGTTGCAGCTTGCCGGTTTCAATGCGGGAGATATCGAGAATCTCGTTGACCATTTTCAGCAGACGCAGGGTGTTTTGTCGAATGGTTTGCGCCAGATCTTTCTGGTCTTCATTTAGCGAGCCGATGCGATGGTCTTCTAACAGATTCAAACTCATATCAATGGCGGAGATCGGCGTCTTCAGTTCGTGAGAAAGGGTCGCCATGAAATTGGTCTTGGCGAGATCCTGCTCTTTCAATTCTGTCACATTTTTTAAAATAATAATAAAGCCCACGTTGGTAGGGGCGTCTGTGTCTTCAGTCTGACTTTCGATTTTCAGAACGTCTTTATCAAAATATTGCCGCTTGCCGTCTTTGTCCAAATGGATAGCGGGAAAAGTTCTGCTTTCGCTAACTTCATCGTTTAGGATTTCTTTCAGCAGGTTTTGCAACATAGAATTTTCGACGGCGAGTTTGACTGCGTTTTTACCGATGACTTCAGCTTCCTTGTGGCCGATCAAGTCCAGTGCTGGAGGATTGGCGAAGAGAATGGTTTTTTGATCGTCTAAGCCGATGATGGCTTCGTTCATCTGGTTGACGATGGTTTCAGTCCGCTTCTTTTCACTGAGAATTTGGCTGACGTTGATATCCTCGAACTCCTCTAATTTGGCGGCCATCAGGTTGAAGGAGTAGGCCATTTCTCCAAAGTCATCGCCGGATTGGATGTCGAGTCGTCGGCTGTAGTTTTTGCGGGCTATCTGCTGCATGCTCTCGGTCATACTCTGAATTGGGGCGGCAATGTATCGGGGGAAATAGAGCATGGCAAAGCTCGCAAAAAGGAAAAACAGGAAACCGAGAATGATCATGCCCCTGGTCATCTGGTTGGCAAATTCGGTGGCTTCATCCGTTCGTTGGCGGATCATGGTATCGTTCATGTCGTGCACCGATTGCAGGATGTCCTGAATATTCAGCTTCTGCATGTATAATTCAACCGGCACTTCATTAGTGAATTGCAGACTGCTCAGCATTATCTTGAAGTCTTCAAAATCCTGCTTCAGTTGGGAAGTCAGCTCTCGTTCCTCCTGCTCGGTGGCTTTCCCGGATTGCAAATTCAAATAAGATTCAAAGGTATCGGAAGCTTTTCTCAGTTGGGTGCGTCGGTAAGAAGGCGATGACTTCTCTAATGTAATTGCCAGGAGCATGTCGTTCAAAGCCTTGGACATTTCTTTGGTGTAGTTGATGGTCACGTAATTTTCTCGCAGCATCTGGATAGCGCTGTTGGAAGTGCGCTGCACATAATAGCCGCCGAGTACGCCAAGCAGCGTGACAGTTGAGAGGAGGACGAGCAGCGCCAGCCGAATTTTTGCCCGAAGTCTTAAGGATTTTATATACTGAGTCAGCCGCTGGAAGAGTGTTTGTTGGGCAGGAAAATCTAACGAAGTATTGTCTGCTGCCGGCTTTGGGGAATTGGATGCCTGATTTTGGGAAAGACTTTCTTCACCGGCGGACACAAGGCGCCCCTTTTTCTTTTCTGAGGAGAAAAATTGCTGATTGCCAGATGCCGGATACCTTAATTTCATAATAAAAAATGCGGTGCAGGGCGCAAGAATTAAAAAATCAAAAGTAGAATTATTTGCTCCTACTTTTTAGCGCCGTACACCGCAGTTGTTAACCGACTAAAAGTTTTAAAAAGAGAGTTGGGGTGTGGGAGATGGGGTCTTACCTTTTTTACTTCGAGTTTTAATTTAAAATAGTTGTGTCGTAGGAGTATTGGAATTTGATGCTTTCCATTAGTTTCTGCCTTGCGAAAAAAATGCGGCTTTTCACGGTGCCAATGGGCAGATTCATGTCTTCTGCAATTTCTTCGTATTTGAAGCCCTCGTAAAACATCATGAAAGGCTGGCGATAAATGCGGTCGAGACTGTTCAGGATGTGATTCAATTCAACCATGGTCATATTGGAATGAGCTGCATTGTCCACAGAGTGACTCTCGTTGACAAAGACGTAGCTGTCGGAAGGCTCGGATGACGTGTTGCGACTTTTCTTTTTGCGGTAAATATTGATGAAAGTATTCCGCATGATGGTAGTCACCCAGGCTTTGAAATTGGTGCCAATTTCGAATTTATCTTTATTGTTATAAGCCCGGAGCGCTGTCTCCTGAATGAGGTCTTTGGCATCATCAAGATTATTGGTCAGGCGGTAAGCAAAAGGCAACAGCTTGTGCTGGAGCGTGTCAAAATGGTTATTAAATTCGATGGTACTCATAATTTGGTTAATTACTTTTTTGAAATCAGTTTTAAAAGTTGGTTGCTAAGGGGGTAAAGCTTTTCAGCTATCGGCGTTTTGTTCGATTACAATTTCGGCTACCAGCAAAATCAGAAATGCAAGGAATAGCGCTAAATAGAAAAGAACGACTTCCATTTTTTCAAAATTTTATTGAGGTCACTTGTAATTCCGCT
>CAZXQI010000112.1:0-11896 GCA_964643005.1 uncultured Saprospiraceae bacterium
GGCAGCTAAGTTCTACGGATACCAAAAAATGGAAAGTCCATGCTGTAGAGCCTGTTACAAAATAAAAAAAAAGCAAGGCGGAATGCGCCTTGCGGAAAAATGAAAAAAGGCTTAAGGTAGATTTTCACCCCTATTGAATGGGTCGGGAATTTGGAACATCAAGGTTTCATTGCACATTCGTGGAAGATTCGCAATCGACCATTTTACAGGGTGAGCGTCGAAAAATCCAACCTTAAATATATTTTGAAAAAAAGGAAAGTTGTAAGTTGCAAGAATCGCTACGCAAAGTCGCTTTTACCGGGGGGGGCGGCTTTCGGGAGGCCGGGAGGAACGGACAAAGTGTAGTTTTGAAACTCTCAACGAACAACTTCCGGGTTATGATGTCGTAAAAAAAATTCTAATCTTTTTCGAATCCGAAAAATCCCGGATTCAATTAGCCTTTAAAAGAAGTTGGATTTCTGAAAATATAATGTGCGAGTAGCCGGAAAGCTGCTTTGGATATGTTCTAAGGATTATAATTGTGGGAAAGGATATTTTATCTATCCTCTTAATTTGAGCGCAAGTTACACCCCCCTCTTTTGAAAAATAGGTAAACTTATAATTTATCGTGACATCAATAACTGAGGGCCGTAAGCTTAGAATCAGGCGTTTAAAAAATTTAAAATCTTTCAATAGTACACTCTCCCTTCATTCATATTAAAAAATTATTAAGAAAAGGCTTAACGCATAACTGAAGTATAAGTAAAAGGAAGCTTCAGGATAAACCCGACTAAAAATGTGATATTTTTCCGGCGATTGAAGAAGGGTCTCCAGCGTCTAAAAATCCCTGAATTTCATCAAAAAGGCAGTTAATTCGTCCAATGCAGCAGGATTTTCCAGAGTCGAGTGGAAAGTAAAATGGGTCTGTTCATAAAAAGGGGATCTCGTTTCGAGGCTGGAATTGACAAAATTCTCCAGTTCTTTATCGGTGAGATCGGCCAGAAGCGGCCTGCTTTTTCTTTCTTTTAAAAGCCGCTCTACCAGTACTTCTACAGGTTTTTTAAGATAAATACTGACGCCGTGCTTATTGATCCAATCCATATTTTCCCAAAAACAGGGCGCGCCTCCACCGAGCGCAATAACGGCGTCAGAAAATCTCAGGGTTTTGCGCAGCCAGTTTGCCTCTATTCTCCGAAAGGCCGCTTCGCCTTTCTCGCTAAAAATTTGCGAAATGGATTGCCGTTCATTTTGCTCTATCCATTCATCCAGGTCTATAAAGGGCGCCTCTAAACGAGCGGCCAAAGTTCTGCCGAGATTGGTCTTTCCCGCTCCCATAAAACCTGTTAGGTAAATGCGCATCTTCCCAGATTTTTTATACAAAAATTGGCTTGTCTAATTTTCTGGCAATAGTAAAGGCCGCATTGACAAGGCCGATATGCGAAAAGGCCTGAGGGAAATTCCCCCACTGGCTGCCCGTTTTTTCATCCACATCCTGGCTGAAAAGGCCTGCGTAATTGCTGTACTGCAAAAGGTTTTCAAAAACTCTGACGGCCTCGTTCACCCTGTTCATTTTGACTAAAGCCTCCACGTACCAGAAGGCGCAGAGCAGATAAGTGGATTGCTGGGCGCCGAAATCATCCTGGCGCCTGTAGCGATAGAACAGCCCTTCCTTCGTCATCAGATTTTCTTCCAATACCTGGAGGTGCTTTCTGGCCTTTGGGCTTCCAGGCTTCAAGTAGCCCATGTTGATGAGCTGGAGCAGGCTGGCGTCCAGGTCTTCGGAGCCAACGGCCTGCGTATAAACGCCCCTCTCCGCATCGTAGCACTTCTCAATCATCCCGGCAGCTTTTTTAATGAGGCTGCGAGCGTGAGACTCCATTTTCTTGTCTCCAATCTGGCGGGCAATTTTTTTGGCGGCATGGCTGCCGGCCCAGTGGAATAGAGCCGTATAACAGTGCAACTGAAATATCCCTCTAAACTCCCAAAGCCCATTGTCGGGTTCTTCCATCGTCGCCTCAATCATGTGCAGGGAGTGCTTAACGGGAGCTATCAGGGAGCTATAGTCTATTGATTTGAGTCGTACATCTGTAAAGAACGGGAGCAGGGTGACGAGCACCTGTCCATAGACGTCATTTTGCGTGTGTTCGTAAGCCTGGTTGCCTACTCTAACAGGTCGCTCGCCCTGGTATCCCTTCAGGGGCAAAATGCGCTCAACGGGGTCTTTGTCCATGCCAATCGGATAGAGCGGACGCAATCTGCCATCTCCGCTCAGGACGATATTTTCTACAAAACCGACGTAGTCCTGCAATATTCCAAAGTGCCCCAGGTCGTGCAGCGCCCGCAAAGTATAGTAGGCGTTGCGGAGCCAGCAGTACCGGAAATCCCAGTTTCGGGTGCTTCCCGGGTACTCCGGCAGGCTGGTGGTCGGTGCGGCGATGATGGCGCCGGTATCCTGATAGACCAGCATTTTCAGCGCGAGGGCGGAGCGAATGACGGCCTTCTGGTGGAACGGCTCTGCCGCCGTATTCCGCACCCAGTGCTGCCAATAGTGAATGGTGCGGTCTAAGTTTTCGTCAACGGTAGATTTCAGCGGCCCTTCCAGGGGAACTCCCCAGGCCAGCACCATGTATTTGGGTTCGTTCAACACGAAAGCCTGCTCTTCGCTGACATAGGTGAGGGGGATGTTGGTAGTTAGTCGGAGCGGCGCATCCAGCCCCTCGTAGCGAATATGGCTGCTGCCAAAAGTGAGGTTTGGCTTCAACTCTCCATAGTTTCCCACGGGCCGACAGGCCACTCTGATTCTTGGCCTGCCTTCGAGCGGCACTACTTTTCGCATCAGCATCATGGGCTTGTAAATTCGCTCGTACTTCAACAGCCTCGGTGCAAAATCTATGACCTTAAATTTTCCGTCCTCACAGTCGAAGGTCGTCTCAAGGATATTGGTATTAAAAATATACTCCTGCTTTGAAGTGTAGGTATCCCATTCAGGTTTTACAAAAAAGCATCCTCCTTTTTCATCGTCCAGTAGGGTTCCAAAAACGAAGCTGCTATCGAAGCGGGGCCAACACAGCCAGCCAATATTAGCTTCATCGTCAACAAGCGCATTGTAAGCGCAATTGCCAATCATCCCGTATTTGTACTTGTGTTGTTCCATAGAATTCAATTTATCAAGGTTTGTGCAAATTTAACAAGCGCTTCCGAAGTTCACAGGTTTGTGTTGGCGGTTTAAGGCTGCTTGAGTTACATTTGCGGGCAAAAGCGACATAGCTATGAAAAAATTAGCTTCAATTTATTTTTTTAGTTTCCTTTTGGGCTACATTTTTATTGGCTCGTCTTGTGGAAACGAGCGGTCTTCGTCCGGAAAATCAGTACAAGAGATTCAGGTTCCTGGAGAAATTAGTTCGATCATTCGCAGTCCTATTAGCGCTGACGGCTCCATTGATACGGTAAACGTAGCCAAAATGAGCTTTGAAGAGACCACTTTTAATTTTGGCGAGGTAAACGAAGGCGATATCGTCAGCAAAATCTTCAAGTTTAAAAATAATGGAAAGCAGTCGCTGATTATTCAAAATGCACATTCTTCCTGTGGCTGCACCGTACCGCAATGGCCAAAAGACCCCATAGGCCCAGGGGAAGAGGGAGAAATTAAGGTAGAGTTCAACACCTCCGACAAACCCAATTATCAGGAAAAAACAGTCACCATCACAGCCAATACCTATCCCTCCACCAACAGGGTTTTGCTAAAGGGATTTGTCATCAAAAGAAATTAAACTACAATCAAACAATAACATGCAAACATTCATCTTACTTCAGGTAGGCGGAGGAGGCGGCGCCTTCAACATGCTTTTTTTCGGATTGATTATCGCCGTCTTTTGGCTTTTCATCATCAGGCCTCAGACCAGGCGGCAGAAGGATCAAAATAAATTTGCCGCCGCCATGGAAAAAGGCCAGGAAGTCGTCACCGCAAGCGGCGTATTAGGTCGCATCAATAAAATCGAGGGTGAAATAGTAACGCTCGAAGTTGGTACCAAGACCTATATCCGGGTCACAAGAGGCTCCATTTCAAAAGAAATGACAGAACAACTTTACGGAAAGGAGCCGAAGAAAGGACCGATTGAGGTTATTGACTGAGCTTAGCCTGCCTATAATTAACAAAACCAAATAGTTTTACCATCAGGGATGTTCCCGTGGCGCCATTTCAGGAGCCTTACGGAGAAGCCGTTATTTTTGAAAAAAATTGCGATGCCACAATCTCGCTTTACCATTAGCAAAGACCGAACTGTGCTGCTGGTGTGCATGGGTATCTCCCTGTTGGCCTGGTTATCTCTCAAGCTTTCCAGAGATTACGATTCTCCCCAGGAGGTTCAACTGCATTACAATCTGCCGGCAGGGAGGCAATTCAAAGAGACGCCTCCGGCATCGCTCGTTGTCCATTTCAGGGAACCCGGAAGGAAATTGCTGCTCAATTACCTATTTAATAAGGACTTCGTTATTCATATAGATCTTTCAAACTCATCGTCGCAGCTAATTTCCAATAAAGACCTGCTGGCCAGGATATATCAGGAAACCGGCCTCAGAGCCGAGGCTTTGGAAATCAATAACCTGCAAATTTTCCTGGACGCTACGGCCAGTCGCATAGTACCTGTTATCCTCGATGCCAATATTGAATACCAGAATGATTTTTATCTTCGGGACTCCATCTTAGTCTTTCCCGACAGTGCGACTATCTACGGCACTAAGGAATCTCTTCAAAAGATAGACTATTTGAAAACGGAGAACCTCCGCCTGGTCGGCCCAAAAACTGACGAGCGATTAAGTTTGAAAATCCTAAAGCCGGATAAAGGTTCTTTCAGGCTCTCTAAAGACTCCGTCGAAGTCCTCATTCCGGTGGAGCAATTCACCGAAAAAACTTTCATGCTGCCTGTGCGCATTTCCAATGCCAAAGACAGCGTCCAGGTTTTTCCGAATACCGTTACGCTTACCTGCCTCGTCGGCCTCAGTCACTATCAGGAATTGAACGAGGATGATTTTCTCATCCAGGCTGACTTCAGGGATTGGGAAGGCATGACCCTGCAAAGCTATATTCCATTGGTTTTGAAGGCTCAGCCCGGCTGGGTTCGCTCAGTCAGTTTTTCCCCTAAATCCGTTGAATTTTTAATCGTTGAATGAGCCGTTTATCAGGATGGAATTAGATTGTTTAAAAAAAAAAAAAGCCCTCCCGGAAATTCGGTAGTTATTCTTCATCCGCTTTTTTGGGCAATTAGCTTCCTCTATGAATTTATTAATCGTCTCAGCCACCCCTTTTGAAATAGCCCCTCTCCTCTCGTGGCTGGAGGGAGGTTTTAAAAAAATTGATACCTCTCATTTTGTAAAAAATAATCTGGAAGTCGGGGCGCTTGTGACGGGCGTCGGTATGGCGCTGACGGGGGTGGTTCTTGGGAGGAAGCTGGCAGGACATTCTTTCGACCTGGCGCTGAATGCAGGTGTTGCCGGCGCCTTTGACCAGAGCCTCCAAATCGGCGAAGTGCTAAACGTCGTTTCAGAGCAATTTGGCGACCTCGGCGTAGAAGAAGCCGACGGCAGTTTTACCGATGCGCATCAGTTAGGACTGATAGAGCCGCATCATCCGCCATTTTTAGATGGAAAATTATTGAATGCAAAAGGCGCCGAGTTTGACTTTTTACCCAAAGTCAGCGGGCTGACGGTCAATAAAGCGCATGGTTTCCTGCCCAGCATTGAGGCCATCCGAGCGAAATACGACGTACAAGTGGAGAGCATGGAAGGCGCCGCTTTCTTTTTGGCCTGCCTTCTGGCCGATCTTCCCTTTCTCGAAATCAGAGCGATTTCCAACTACGTGGAGCCGCGCAATCCGGACAACTGGCAGCTCGGCCTGGCCATTAAAAACCTGAACGAAACGCTCATTCATCTGCTTAGCTCCCTCCTGGAAAAAGGCTGAGTCCCTACCCTTTCTTCCTGCGCCAGGCCTGCACTAACATGACTACCCTGTCGTAATTCTTCATCCCCTCCTGAATGCCCTGCGCCCGCAAATAGGCATTATAAGTCGCATCCCTGAAATCGGGAAAAATATCGGGGTACTTATCCATCTCTTCCCGAATGGCCTGTAGGTCAGCTTTCAGCCCGTCCGGCAGATTCTGCCAAAACTCTTTGTACGCATCGGGCTGGGCGGAGCGATATTCACCGGCCACGTAGCGCCAGTAATAGAGGTAGCCAACGTAATTCAAAAACAAATCCCCGGACTGAACACAACTGAGATAGGCCAGAAAATTACAGGTTCCCTCATCCCCAAAGCCGTAGGCATGGGACATCTCATGCGCCATGACAAAAGGGAGTTGCAAAAAATGCAGCCCCGCATCCACATTGCCCTCGCCCGTAAAAGGGATGTACACTCCTGCCGTACTGATGCGCAACAGCAGACCCTTTGGCCAAAGGCGCCTCGCCCTGACTTTCCCCGGCGTCGGGTATCCGCGCCTGTTCAGAAGGCTCGTCAATTCTCTGCGCACTAAGTTTTCCAAATCTGCGGGAGCGAGGCGGGTGGGTGTCAGACTGTCCTCCGGCGTCGAAAGAAGTTTTCGGGAGTTATGGACGTCCAAAGTAGCCGCATCCAGTTCAGCTCTGAGTTCGTCAATGCTCAGGGGTTTGGTTTCAATGCCAAGGCCGGACTCCAACGACTCCCTGTTGTAGTTGAATCCCCAAAGGAACTGGAAAAAGAAAACGACTCCGCCGGCAAACGCCAACAAACTTGTCAGCAACTGCCCTAAGCGCTCCCCCCACTTATTTTTCCTTTTAAAAAAATGAATAGAGCGGTAAATGAGCCAGGCGAGCAATCCAAAAAATAAGAGGTAAACTGAGGCAATGGGCAGCCAACTGTTCAGGGCGGTAAAAAGCTGTCTAACTCCCAAAAATAATCCCCGGCTATAATACTTCTCCACAAATCCGGCGGGCAGGAGACTGCTCAGAAGCAGAGCCAGCAGACCAAGCGCTATCCAAACAATTTTCCTCCTGTTAAAATACTTTGACAGGAATTTTACCTGCACCATAGACTTTCTCTTTTTTTAAAAATGGCTGTAAAAGAAAAGCTTTTAACTTCTCAGGACTCATTTATTTTTCAAAAAAAAATGGGCGGCGCAATTCTTAGACAAGCTTTTCCGAAGGTTTTCTCTTTACTCTCCCCCATCTTAGCATTTATACATTTTTTCAAAAAATAAAATATAAGGGTCGGAAAAGCAGGCTTCCCTCTCTCTCTTTTTTTTGATAGAAAAATATTTTTTAAAAAAAATAAAAAACCTCCTGTGCTCCGCCGGTGGATAAACCGGATTCGCACAGGAGGTCTGGCGCTGCCATTTAAAATGGCTATTCTAATGGTCGCTGCGAAATCTTATTCCACAATTAATTTTTGCGTGAAGACTTCGCCGTCCAATTGTAAGTTGACTAAGTACATGCCGGGTATCCACTTGCTTACTTCGAGCTGGCGCTCCCGGGTGTTTTCCATCAAATTGATAGTTGCCATCGTGCGGCCTGTTCCATCAAAAACAATCAGTTTACCAAATTGGTAGTTTCCTGTAATCCTGATGGTTACGTCGTTGCTGGCCGGATTGGGGAACATGGACATGGCTTTTGCGTCTGTGAAGGTTCCCGTAACAGATGGATTCATCAGTAAGGCTGCCGGATCTCCGCTGAAATCGTCGTCGCAGGTGGTCAATATCTTCTCTACGCTTATACAGTTACCCGAAGGTTTGTTGTAGTAAACATTGATAAGACCGTGTACTCTTCCAAAGGAAGGATCGGTGTCCACTAAGTGATAAATTCCGCAACAGATATCTAAGTTGTTGTTCAGGAAGACATTCAGGTTGCCGCCAACTTTTGTCACCGCCTCCATACCGTTGAGCGTCTGGAGGAACATGTTTGTGGTCACGACCAGGTTGCCGCCCAGGGAATCCAGCGAACTCAATCCGTTGATACTGGTCAGGCCGGTAGCCTGAATCGTCACATTTCCAGTCACCAAAATGAGATTGTTCAGAGGCGCCAGGTTGTTGATGGAGACGCCGTGGATGGTCAGGTTTCCAACGATAGTGTTGTAGCAGGGCAACCAGGCGTCCACCTGCATTTGACTGGCTAAGGTAACATTGCCGTAATATGCGTCGCCTGCCGTATCGTCAACCAGACCGTTACAATCATTGTCCTTACCATCGCACAATTCGGGAGCGCCCGGATAAACCGTGCCATCAGCGTCGTCGCAATCGTCAAAGCCATCCAGCATGCCGGCTAATTTGTACTTGCCATGAATCGGCGGCACGCAGCCTGTAAATTCTGTACCATCAGTGTATCCATCATAGTCGGCATCTTTATACCATTTCGACGCCGGATTGACGGCTGCATTTTCATCATCGCAATCGCCGGGCAGTGCAGAGGCTGCGTAACCATCCGGCGCAGAGCAGGCAATTTGCGTAATGCCATCCGTATATCCATCGCCATCGAGGTCTTTGTACCAGGTCGTCATCGTGCCTCCGGCATGAACCGTGACGGTAGCGCTCAGGGCGCATTCTTCAGGAGCGCCCTGTACAATTACTCTGATGTGATAAGTGCCGGGCGTCAGGTTCGTAAATTCATTGGTCGGCGTGTACCATACTCCTCCGCTAATGGAGTAAAGCAATGGGTTACTGCTCGTCGTATGGGCGTAAATGGTAATCGTACCATCAGTTTCAGTGGCGCAGGTTTCATCCGTAACCACGACCGCCGCATCGTCAAATCCAAAGAAATTCTCTATCGCGACCTGAGCTGTACAGGTGTTGAAGCTGCCATTTCCGCTGGTGACTTTCAAGGTCACTGTTTTCGGTCCGGGCACGTCCACACAGGTGAAGTAATTTGGATAAACGCTCATTCCGTCAATGCCGCAGGAAGTCTGACTTCCATTATCCACCTCCATCGGCGAAAGCGTGTAAGTCCCGTCGTCGCCTAAGGTAATGGCGATGTCCTTACATTTCGCCACGGGCGCCACATTGTCAACGATGGTAACGGTAGCCGTGCAATGGTCGGAGTTTCCGTAGGCGTCAAATACCGTCAGCGTGATGGCGTGGGTTCCCGTTTCACCACAGCCAAACTGGTATTTGCTCAAAGTCCTTCCTGCAATACCGCAATTATCGGTAGAGCCGTCGTCCACATCGGCAGGTGAAACATTGGCCGTTCCTCCCAATTGTATGGCGACAGTGGCATCCTTGCAGTGGGCGACCGGTACAATGATATCTTTCACTGTGACCGTAGCCGTGCAGGTACCTTCATTGCCGTGAATGTCAGTAGCTGTCAGGATCACCTGGGTAGATGGAACATCCACACAGCCAAAACTGTAAGTGTTCAGACTGTAGCCTGCCGGATTGACGCCGCAATTATCCGTCGCATCGGCAGCTTTCACATCAGCCAGGGTAATGCTCGCGCTATTCATGCCGTCCAGGGTAACCGTGGCGTTTTTGCAGACAGGCGTTGGCGCCTCGTCGTCTTCTATGGTTAGATCAAAGCTACAGACACTCTTATTCCCAAAACCATCTTTCAATCTGTATTTCACTCCATAAACGCCGAGGGGGAGTGAAGGAGTTGTCCAGGCTCCACCCTGGCTGACTGTAGTGGTCACGCCGTTGAGGACGACCTCTAAGCTCATCGGAGCGCAGGCGCCATTCAACTCCGTCGGAAGTTCGAGGGTCGCAGCGCCCATGCAGTCTCCGACGCCGTCTGAGCTGGTACCGACCAGGACGCCGGCAGGGCATACGATCTTCGGCTTCGGACTGACGCCCACTTTCACGTTGATCAGTTCTTCCGTTCCACACAGAAGGTCTATCAGTTTCACGCGATAGCGGAAGAACATGGTATCCGGATTATTGTGCGCCAGCGTCTCATTGAGTTCGCTGACCACGTCTCCTTCAGCATAGCCCACGCTTCCGGTGAAAGGCCCATATCCGTTCGTCCAGGGGCCGTCCGTATTGGGACTATACTGGATTCTGAAAATTTCAAACTGATAATCAACTCCTTCCACATAACCCAGACCTGTCTGAGCCGGATTCAAATCCAGAGCGACATCAACAGTGTCTCCATAGCAGAGAACTTCGCCGTGGTCTGATGGATTGCTGAAGGTGCGCGCGGGTTTCAATAAGACCGGACGCACTACGACATCCTTCGTCAACACAGCGTCGTCACAACCAGGGCCGTCATAGCTGACGGTCAGTTGGTAGGTGTAGATAAGCTGGCCGGGGCCTGCATTTTCCGGATGGTCGGCAATCGGGTTCGCGACGCCAAGCGGTGTAAATGGCGCAGTTCCGGTAGTCGAATATTCCCAGTTAAGGCTCAGGTTGCCCGTGCCGCCGGTATAAAATCCTTCCAGTTCTAAATCGTCGCCGGTGCAGAATGGATCCGGGTCGGCAATGATCGAAGTAATGACTGGATCCGGCGCCACTGTCAGCGTAAGCAAATCCTCAGCATCAGCTCCCTGGATAAAGCCCGGGCAGGCCTGGTCTGTGACCACGACGCCGACAGACTTCAATCCGGCGGTAGAGATCCATTCGCGGACAGGGTTCTTAACGTTCGGGTCGGAGAAATTGTCAGTGTAGCAGATTCCACTGCCATCCCCACTATCATAAGCGCACCAAGAATAGCTGTAGTTGCCGCTACCGCCGGATGCCGTAACATCGTACTGAACAATCGCACCGAAGCAAACATCGCTGTCAGGGTCGGCGCTGATCGCGACGCCAGTAATTGGCGAGTGGATGGTAATACTCAAGCCTGTAGCCGCCGGCGAAATGCAGTCTCCTATACAATTGTACAAGTAAGCATTGAAGGTATAAGTCCCGTAGATCGGGTTGCCTAAATTATTCACAATGTCCGCACTGCCGCTGCCATTGTCCACCCGAACCGTTCTGAAATTATTTGTCAGACGCAGCTCATTATCAAAAAGGGTGTTGATACTCGTCGAACAATCGTTCAGGAATCCAAGTGTGAGATCGCTGTTGACCGGCGCCGAAACCAGTTCCCAGATAATGCGCTCATCTGTGTCGGGAATAGTCGAAACGCCAACGCCCGAGTTCGTCTGATTAGGCGTCAATGCCGAACCATAGCAAAACTCCTTAACCGTATGATTAACATTTGGGATCGGAGCGACAGGGTCGGCCACCTTAATTGTTATCTGGTCAGTTCCGTAACAAGCGTTGTCGCCGGTCACCGTGTAAATCAAATCAAAGATACCAGACACAGCACCCGTGAAAGTCGGAGACTGAGCCGCCGCATTGTCTAAGTAAGTAGCTCCCGTTCCGGTCCAGCTATGCGCGTAAGGGGCTACACCTCCGCTCGGGTTACCATTCAGCACAAGCGTCTCTCCTTCGCAGATGACTCCTGGGTCTGGAGTAATGCCTGCCGATGGAGATTCTTTGACGGTAATCCTGAATGGTCCTACTTCTTCACTCACGCATTCGGTAGCGCAGTTCACAATCCAGGCTTTGAACTCGTAAGTCCCGTAGATCGGATGGCCATCGTTGTTAACCGGCGCATTGCTGTTGACTCTGATAACCTTTGAATAGCTGGCTACTCTCAATTCTCCGAAGCTCTTCGCATTGTCTCCGCAATTGGCAACGCTAAACTGGTCTCCGACCGCTAAGTCACTATTGGCTGGTACCGCCGTCAGTTCCCAAATCACTTTCTCTTCTGAGAGTCCGTTGCCAATCGTGGAAGCAGTAATTCCCACTCCTGTTCCCGTCAAATCCACCGTCACATCAGGGTCGCCATAGCAAAACTCTTTCTCGTCAACATTGACGGTGGGAGCGGATGGATTGGGATTCACTATTATAGTAATATCGGGATAAGCTAAAGAGCATCCGGTCGTCTCGTCTATAATTATGACCTCCGTAACATAAGCAGTATC
>CAZXQI010000113.1:0-11828 GCA_964643005.1 uncultured Saprospiraceae bacterium
TCTGAAAAGAAGGAGCGATAAAAATGGACATGAAAGGAGACGAGAGTCCGCCTTTTTTGGCTCGGGTATAATCGAAGTCGCCTTTATCGGATTCAATCGGAATAGCGGCAAATTCTTTTGTCGGTTGAAATCCCTCCGCCTTCAGGCGATAGGGGAAATCTACGTGTCCATCTACGATGATAAAGCGATGCGCCAATTCCTCCGCTTTTTTGCGAAGCAGAGCCTCGTTTTCTGAATTTTGTGATAAAGCGCTGAATGTCAGGCAAATGCTTAGCAGTGAAAATAGAACTTTCATCTCGTCTTACTTTGTTGGAGTGTTTGTTTAAACTTTTTGTCAAATTTGTTTTCTCTGATAGGCGGGGGATTGGAGGGGTCGAAGTTCGGAAATTTCAGAAGATTTGGAGCAGTGTATTTTTAATTCACAAAAAAGTACGAGGAGGTATTTTTTAAAAAAAGGGAACCCCTGAGCATTTTACCTTGTTTATTGGCTTTATTCGTTTGAACTAAGTACTAAACTAAATTTTAGGGAAAATCTTTCGTTTTTTTGGTTTTGCCCGAATCACCAGGTCAGGGATATTGTACAGAATTATGATCTATCCATCGCCCAAGATTTTTCTTGTAATTTTTCTGATAAGTAGTTTTATCCACCTCGATGCCGCCTCTGCTTATGATGATTGTACGACTGCATTTAACATTACAAATGTAAAGGGTTGGTGTAGTTCGCCTAGTCAGTTTACGAATGTTGACGCCAGAGCTTCACAGATAGAAAATCCCGATTGTTTTCCCAGTTTTTTTACGGATGCCGACAACGACGTCTGGTTCAAATTTAAAGCGGTTGCGACGCTGGTCAACATCAGCGTAATTGGCGCCATCAAAAACAACCCGGGAGGGACGCTGCAATATCCTCAGTTGGCAGTGTATCAGGGAAAATGCCCGGGGAAAATGCAGTTGGTAGCCTGTATTTCCGACTCGCGAGGCTATCACATCGTCGAGACTTTTGTAAACAATCTCGTCGTCGGAGAAACCTACTACCTCCGGGTAGATGGGCGCAATAACCGCACGGGAACCTTTCAACTCTGCGTGAATAATTTCAACCCCGTACCCTCGCCTTCTTCCGACTGCGCCACGGCGGTCGTTCTCTGCGATAAATCTCCTTTCACGGTGCCGAGCGTCACCGGTGCGGGCTTAAACCAACGGGAACTGCCCAGGGGTATCTGCCTGACTGAAGAGTCGCAATCCGTTTGGTACAAATGGACCTGTGAGAAAGCCGGCACGCTGACCTTTACCTTAAAGCCCATCAATCCTTCCGACGACTTAGATTTTGCCTTGTT
Source organism: uncultured Saprospiraceae bacterium (assembly GCA_964643005.1). Taxonomy (GTDB): domain Bacteria; phylum Bacteroidota; class Bacteroidia; order Chitinophagales; family Saprospiraceae; genus UBA6168. The sequence continues at coordinate 1,332 of CAZXQI010000113.1, forward strand.
CATGTTGCCTGGCGGCGTGAGCAATTGCAATTCTAAAGTTCCGGTGCGCTGCATGGCTTCCGGTGAAAATGTGGGTCAAAGCTTTCAGGAGTGGAAGAAATGCGCCGGAGCAACCGGGCTGAGGTTCGGAAGCACAGACGTCATGGAGGATCGGGGTTGCAACTGGGGCGATGACAATTTTCTGGCGCCGCTACAAATGGAAGCGGGAAAGAGCTATGCTTTAGTGGTCAATAATTATCACAATACCGGAAACGGTTTTTCGGTAGAATTTGGAGGCGACGGAACCTTTGTCGGGCCAGTCGCTCACTTTACTGTCAGCAAACTAAAAATTAAAACCGGCCAGAAATTACTGGTTAAAAACGCCTCCTCTTTTTCAGGAGGAATTAAAAAATGGGAATGGAATTTTGGCCTTGACGCCAGCCCACAATCAGCAAGAGGAGAAGGGCCGCATAGGGTCTCTTACAGTTCAGACGGGAAAAAATCCATTTCGCTATCCATCGAAACCGGCAACGGCTGCCAGGTGACAAAAGTGAGAGAAATCGAAGTCTTAAAAACTCCACCGCCACCGCCACCACCGCCCAAAGAACCGGAGCCGGAGCCGGAGCCGGAGGGAAAGCCCGATTCAGGCGAGCTTACGCCCAATGAGGAGGCAACTCCTGCCGAAGATGACAGCGATGAACAGGGTAAAAACGAGGCTCCAACGCCTGTTTTGACTCCGCCCAAATCAGAGGAAAAAGTAGTCGAATACCAGGTAAAGTACGAGGCCACCGTCTTTTTTAAATCCGACTCGTCGGCTCTGGCACAGAAAGATTACGAGGTGCTTCATGAGGTGCTGGATATTTTGCGCGAAAATCCTCAAATGACGATTATTGTAGAAGGGCATACCAACAGCATCCCCTCGGAAGAATACTGCATGAAGCTCGGCGCCGCAAGGGCTAATAGCGTCATTCACTGGTTGGAATCAAAGGGAATTGCCGAAGACAGGATTACGCAAAAGGTCTTTGGTAAACAAAAGGTAGTTAGCAAAGACCTCAGCTTACGAGGGCGTCAGCGCTATCAGCGCGCAGTCATAAAACTGTTGGAAAAGGCCGAGTAGGGACTTATTCAAGTTCAGCGATTTTCTCCCGTAGCCAATGGATGTTTGAAATGCCGCCCTCTTTGAAATTGTCAATTTCATCCTTGAATTTGGAAATTGCCTTTTCGTCGCCGGGCATGATCTTAGTCAGCTTTTTGGTGAACCTGATCAAATTGGTATAGGGCGCCCGCCTGGTGTTCGGGAAATTCTTGTGCCTGTTCAGATAGGTGCGGAAGCTCTCCATGAGAGAAAACAAGGGTTCGATCTCATCCATTTCGTAAAAGGAAGTCATGAGAAGAACCTTGGAGTTTAGGTTATAGGAAAAGTCTTCATACTCTACGGAACTAAGCATCTCCACTACTTTTTCGTATTTTTTCTGGTAGAAATAGAGCTGTGCAAGGTTAAAAGAGACCGCATTATCCCTCATCGCCTCCGGTAAGAACTTCTTGTAGTTTTGAATAAATTCTTCAGTCCACCTATACTTACCTAATCTCAAAGCTGTGATGACCATATTTCTGAAATGCCAGGGAGACAACTCTCCGTCCGTCAGCAACAGTTCTTTTTCCAATAAAATGACAAATACATTGAAGTATTCTTCGAGGAAATCCTGGTTTCCCTGGTTGATCTTCTTGATACAGTAATTCAGAGCTGCCTGGTAGATGAATTCCTCTTCGTCTTTAGGAAAAAGATTGTCAAAGCTGTTCAGGAGTTCTATCAGTTTAAAATAGTGCGAGGTGTTCTCCGAGTCCACGTAGGTGAGGTAAATCTGGTAATAGACGGCAATTGGGGGCACGTCTTCGAACTTGTACTCCTCGATGTATTTAATTATTTCATCAATAAACAACAGTTTGTACTCGTGAGAAACCAAGGTCTGTACGCTCAGAGCTGCACAGAAATAGCGCAACTTTTCAGCGAGGTAAAACCGGTCGAGATTGTTGAGGATATCCTCCACGTTTCGCTTAGCCGTCCGCTCTATCTCCGGCTCCATCAAATCATAAAAGTTTCTTTCTATCTGGTACTGAGAAAGGTAGTAGTTAGCCGTCCTAAAATAGTGCTGATCCGAAAGTCTTCTGGCCGTTCTCATGGTAGAACTGAACAGGCGATTCATCTTCTTTCTTCCCACCGCTTCGATTAGATAGGTCGCCTGGTAAATGGGATTTTCCTCATAAATCTGTTGGGCGAGATAGCTTTCGATGAGTTTTAACAGGTCGGAACAGTGTTTTCTAAATAAAACATCGTCAATTTTGCCGTCAGGGTACAACCTGGGCCAGATTTCTTCTTTGGGCAATTCCGTTTCTTTATTGTCATTGATTTGCCCTACAAGCAGGTCAAAAAGTTGTACCAGGGTATCGTTTCTGTTAAAGTATGGGGAAGTCAAAAATTTTCTGAGTTTGTTCTGCTCATATTTGTCAAAATACTCAAGTATGGAATACAGTTTGCTGTTTTGCATTTTGTCAAAAGATTAGTAACTTGGAGCCTCAAATCAGCCCCTATATTTACGTTCTAGTTTTTTTGGAATATCTAAAGTCAAAAAATCAAGTAAAAAACAAAGTTAGGTAAAAATAAAAATCTCACAATTTGTTTAGGTAAACCTCTTGTGTTTTAAGTTTGATAATATTGATTAGCAATGATTTGTAAATTACGGTAAATTTTTGTTATTAGTTTATTTATTTTCACACGAGGAAGATTTTGTATTTGAAAAAGGTTTAAGAGTGGTTTAAAATTGTACGTTGAAATTATTTAACTACTCGCGGCTTCTGGGGGCATAGGTCGTGAAACACTGTAAAAAGCAATGAAAATCCACGAATCCATGAATGTATCACTACACTTCAAAAAGTTTCTAAGTTTACTCCCTGTTTTCTTATTTTGGGTGGTAGGAGTTGACCTGTATGGGCAAACGCCTACCATGGAAGTGATAAATGTAACCATGTTAAAAAACACGACATGGGAACACGATTTTTATCACTTTAACCTCATCACACCTCCGGAAGTCGAGGTGGATGCTAAAATGGGAAAAACCTATTTCGACCCTTCCTCCTGCTGTGGCGGGAAAAAAGGCGTCAAGGGCTGGAATATGCTCAACCATTTCTACTATGAGCCTAACCAGGACAGAATCGGGCGCGACACAGTCATTCTTGAATACTGGCTGCCTTACGGCAATGGAGCTAATCAGACTGCCTACAAGATCATCAATTTCTTAGTCGTTCCTTCTTATCTGACTGCCAACAGGGATTATGCCACTACTACCGAAGGACTGTCTGTCGAAATCCCGGTTCTCGATAACGACCAGGGTAATGGTACAGACTTAGCCATTTCAGAAATTACAACTGTCAACTACGGTACAGCTGAAATAATCGCTTCCAATACAGAAGTTCGTTTTACTCCAGACCCAGGCTTTACCGGATTGGCCAGTTTCAACTATACCATCTGCGACGCTCAAGGTTCCTGTAGTATCACCACCGTCAGCATTTCTGTAACTCCTAATACGACGCCTGTTTACGATTCTCTCTTCATTACGACTGGAAAGAATATTCCAATCGAAGTGCTAATTGATGCAGACAATGATTTCGTCTTGGCTCAAGCTCCTACAAAAGGGGTGCTTGACATGCTCGAAACCTTTGTTTACGTACCTTCTGCGGATAAATTAGGCGACGACAAGATTATTTTCACAAATCCAATCAACAATCAGGTAAGGGTAGTTCAAATCAGAATCCTGGATGCTCCAGGCCAAAACCTTTACCTAAATAACGACATTGTCCATACTCCTCTCAATGAAACTATTGAAGAGATACGGCTTTTAGACAATGACGCAGCTCCAGACCTGCTCACCAGTGTAGGCGCAGTAGGCTATCCTAATACGGAAGCCGGCGGTCAGTTAACCTATCTTCCCAATATTGGAAAGGGTGTTTACAGATACACGCCGCCCGCCAACTTCCAAGGCGTTGATAAATTTACTTACAGAGCGAGACCGGGAATCAATAGCACTTACGAATACGCAGTTTGCTACATTGTGGTTAACAATCTCAACCCTTCCAAGCCGGTTTTCCAAATGACTTCACCCAAGAACACAGCTTTAGTATTGGGAGATCATTTGCCATTTTCTGATTATGAGTATCTCAACATAAATTACGATGGCAGCGGTTCAGTAAACTTTTACCCAGGTTTCAATACCTTGATCAGCGGCAATGGACAAGAATTCTCGGGAACTAACATGCTGATTTACGAACCCGCAGAAGGGTTTGTCGGCATAGAAGAATTTGAATTTATCTATTGCCCGGGAGGCCAGTATTCAAACTGTCCATTAGTAAAGGTTCAGGTCGAAGTCACCGACAATTCAACCGGAACTCCTTGCGTAGGTAGCGATTGCGTATGGCCTGGCGACGCCAACCTCGATGGAGTTGTCGACGTAAGAGATATTTTGCCTTTGGGTCTGTATATGGGAGAAGTAGGATCCAGCCGGGCTAATAATTCAACTCAATGGCACGGCCAGCACGCTAACGACTGGAACAGTTATTCTGAATCCGGGATCGGCTACGACGTCAAGTTCCTCGATGCAAATGGAAACGGAATCGTAAGTTCTCAGGATACCGTAGCTATTAGCGAGTACTATGGCAGATATCACAATCTGACGCCTCAATCAGTTCAGACTACCGAGGATTTGCCATTCTACCTGGAAGACCTCGATTTGCCTCCGGTAATTCATCCGGGAGACGTCTTCTACGTGCCTATCCATCTCGGAAACGACACCCTGCCCGCTATCAACGCCTACGGTCTGGCATTCGAACTTACTTACGATCCCGTCATATTTGACGCCAACGTCTATTTCACCCCCAATTCATGGATGAATTACAATTCACCCATCCTGTCCATGACTAAGAAGGCAGTACCTGGTAAATTAGACGTAGGCTATACCAGAACAAGCAGACTGGCTGCCAATGGATTCGGCTCTATTGGGGTAGCAGAGTTTATCGTTATTGACGACATCATCGGCACGAGACTCAAGAAATCTTCCACCACTATCTCCCTGAATTCACTTGGGATGATGAATGGCAATGGCCAGGTGTCCGGGCTAAACGGCAACAGTATCACCGTAAACTTAGGCCAGGAGCAAACGGAAACCACTCTGGAGAACCAGCTCAAAGTTTTCCCTAATCCTGCCAACAACTTTGTAACGCTACACCTGAATGGAGGCGAGCAGTTCAAAATGGAAAAAGTTGTGCTGTACGATATGATGGGAAGAGAAGTTTACAACTCCGGTAAGACTAATACCAAAAGGATGCAGTTGAATGTTTCTCAAATGGCGCCCAGCGTCTATACCGTCAGGGTATTCACAAACACCGGAGACGTCATCAGCACTAAGATCGAAGTCATTAAAAACTAAAATGCTAACTGGATGAAAGGATAGTTTAGAACCAAACTATCCCTTCATCCAGAAAGACAGACTGAAGCCGCTTAAAATATTTCTCCTTGCTGAGCGTTTCTATAGGGTGCTCGCTCGTAGAAAATCCCACACCAAAGCACTTTAAGAATAACTTATATTCGTGGAATTTTATCATTGCTAGTGAGTCGCACCCAATATGTGCGACTTCTTTTTTTCTAAGAACTCCCACCTATGCAGTAATTTTTACCCACCTTTTTGAGAATTCCCTAACAAAAATTAAGTCTTTTTTTCACAAATTCCCTTAAACCTTCTCAAGAGTCAAAGTGTTAAACCATTGATTGTCAATCATGTACTTTTTAGAGACAGCAAATGGTTTAGTATTTAATAAATATTACAAGTCACATTTTTTGTCTTTGACTATGGCCTGTAACCTCAGCATATTTGTATCGTGAAAGTGATTAAAGAGGAGACAGAGACACAAACCTGTAAAAAGAGCAGGTACTTGGATTTGAAATATGTTCATGGGATTATAATTTGTTAGTAGCAAGTCGCAATTATTTCCCTCACATTGCGGCTTGCTGTTTTTTGTAACCTTAAAGAAGGTTGAAAGGCAAATTTCAGCAGAAGAAAGAATGAAAAGCGGAGAGAGAGTTGCCTTTATTAATTTTGAATATGTTCATGGGATTATAATTTGTTAATAGTGGGTCGTCCCACTCTTTGTAATGGGGCGGCTTACTATTTTTTAGAATCCCTTAGAAATAAAAAAAGCTGACTCCAAAAGAAGTCAGCCTGGTAATTGGATATGTTCATGGGACTATAATCTGCTAATAGCAAGATTAAGAAGTTTCGAATTTGATGGCGCTAAGGTAAGGTGCTTTTAATCGAATTTCCAAACATTCAATTACTTTTTAGAAAAAAAATTATTTGTTTTGGATATGTTCATGGGATAATATTTAAAAGCTGTCTTCCACGACAGCTTTTTTTTTGCCTCAACCCCAGCTTTATTCTCCTTTCAAAGCTTTTCCTTTCTTCCTCAGTTTTCATTTTTAGTCGCTCAAAGTTTAAAAGACAACTTGCTTTTAGTTGGATAGATAGGCCAAAAGACGCATTTTTTTTATGTTTTCTATTTTCCTTTGATTAAAATTTTCGACACAGTTCTTCAACTAAAACTCCAATCAGGCTTACCTTTCCCATCAATTTCTATTAAAGCAGCATGAAATCACTAACACTTTCAGCGCCCAATCAATGGCCTCGCTTAATAGAATCTGATCAGCCCCTGCCGGGAGAGAATCAGGTTCCCGTTAACATTCGCGCTGCGGCCTTGAACCACCGCGACGTATGGATTTCCAAAGGTAAATATCCCGGCATACGCTACCCCATCATTTTAGGGTCAGACGGAGCAGGAGTGTTTGAAGGGAAAAACGTTGTAATCAACCCAAGCATTCAGTGGGGAGACAATGAGTTGGTTCAGGGAAAGGACTACCATATCCTGGGTCTGCCGCACGACGGAACCTTCGCCGAAGTTCTCGCCATTGATAAAAGCCAGGTACTTGAAGCGCCTCCGCATTTGAGTTTTATCGAAGCGGCAGCTCTTCCCTTAGCAGGACTGACAGCCTTTAGAGTTCTGTTTGCAAGGTGCCGGGCAAAACGGGGAGAGCGACTACTCATCACCGGAATCGGAGGAGGCGTCGCCCTGACTTGTCTTCAATTTGCTCTGGCCGCCAACCTGGAAGTCTATGTCACATCCGGGTCTGATTCAAAATTAGAAAAGGCTATCGCCCTGGGCGCAAGCGGCGCCGCTAATTACCACAACTCCGACTGGCGTGAGCAGTTGAAAAAACAGGCGGGAGATTTTGACCTCATCATTGACAGCGCCGGAGGCGAGGGGTTCGTAAATCTGGTAAAATTATGCGCTCCCGGTGGAAGGATTGGCATTTACGGAGGAACGCAGGGCGCCATTCCTCAGCTCAGTCCCCAGCATATTTTCTGGCGTCAAATTTCCATTTTAGGCTCCACAATGGGTAGCGACAAAGACTTTGCAGCCATGCTTGCTTTTGTAACAAAGCATAAAATCACCCCCATCATTGACTCAGTTTTCAAAATGGAGGAAGGAGTGAAGGCCTTTGAAAGATTAGAATCCGGGAAGCAATTTGGGAAAGTTGTGCTGAACCTCTCTGGGGTAGAAATTTCCTAAAAAGTAAAACCCCCTGTGAAGAAACTTCACAGGGGGTTTTGCCAATTTTAAGAACAGCCTAAGCTATTTCTTATCTCGTAGTGCTCCCCGAGTTTGTCATAAACTCAGCAAACATCTGCTTGGCATTTTTTGCAGCCATTTTGACTTCGTCGAATTTACTCTGCCAGTCGGCCAGTTTGGAGCCGGCATCTGTAGCGGCAGCCGTCAGTTCGGCAATTTTTGCCTGGGCGTCATTACCTAATTTGCCGGAGGCCAAGCCATCCTGTAAGGCCTTGATTTCTTTGCCTTTCTCTGTCCATGAAGATACAAAAGCATCCAGTTCAGAAGCAATTCCGGAAATGTTACCGCTATTGGCTTCAGCAGCGCTTTGGATTTCGCTGTACTTAGCTTTCATTGCGTCGTCCCATTTTGCCATTGCTTCCGGTGCAACTTGCATATCTTTGGAAGCAGTCATCCAGTTCGATTGTTCCGATTTAACAGTGTTTGCAAATTCAGTAATTCTGCTGGTGGTGTTGTCCCAATTAGAGGTCAGTTCCTCAATCATTGGTTTGAGTTTAGCGGTGTTGCTGCAGGATGCAAAGATCAGAGCAAATGCTGCGAAGGCTAATACCTTTTTCATTTTAAAATTTTTTAGTTAATTAAATGATGAGTTAAATGGTTTTAAAAATCGGCAGCAAAATTACACTGCCTACGGAACATTTTAACAGGAAGTTTAAATTATTTGTTCACATTCCTCATCTTATTTTCTAAAAAATCCTATCGCAAGCTTTTGAAAATCAATGCAATTCAAAATAAACTGCATTCCGACGCTCAGCGGAGTTAAAAATGCCGGAGGACTTTGCGCAATTCCTTATTCACCTTTTTTCTCCAATCTCTTCCAGGGCGCGTTCTGCATCAAACGAACAGCCAGCCCCCATAAAAGACGCAATTAGGAAACGCTTGGGGGGCTGCCCTACTTCAGGAGCCGGAAGAGCCGCCGCTTGAAAGGTCTTGCTGCATGCAAGATGCTTTTTCTACATCTATTTTAACAAAGCAGAAAGTGCTGAAAGTTTATAAATTTGCCCTCCTTTTAAAGGAGAGCGCCTGAACTAAAGCCTTCAACTTCTGTTTCATCAGAGCTTTTCAGGTAAAATGGTCCCGTAGTACAACGGATAGTATGCAGGTTTCCGGAGCCTGAGATTGAGGTTCGATTCCTCACGGGACTACTTTCAAACAAAGATCCTTGTATCTCAATGAGTTACAGGGATTTTTTATTGTAACGGCGGTTTAGGTAGCGGGCGCCTCTCCCCAATTTTGAGAACTGGGTTTCCATGTCTGCCTTTAAAAATTCGCCAATTCCTCTACCTCTCTAAGTCCAATCATTGAAACTTTGCAGCCGCAACAAAATTTATTTAATATTTTTTCGTCTATCAACCCCGACGGCCTACCCTGTTTTTATTAAAAAAAAATAGGCGTCTGTCATTGCATTTATCAACCGAACTCCAATTTTGATGGATAAGATTTTCACATTCCTTTTTCTTTTATTTTTTATAAAAATTTCGGCTCAGGTGGGGACGCCAATGGGGGTCAATCGCACCAAAGCCGTCGATCGCTATACGCCCGTCACCAACGTTTTTATCGATGCCAATGGCAACAAATGGGTAGGCAATCTGAAAGGGTTATATCGCTTTTTTACACCAGAGCAAAGCAGCCAAATAAATCTTGAGCCAGACGAATGGTCTCTGCTACGGGCGCCTTCCGGCAATTACGACCTGCGCCTGCCCTTGGCCAATCTCATCGCCCAAATGGGAAATGAAGGCAAGGCCATACAAAACAAAAGAGACCGAATCACTGCCGCTATCTTTGACGAAAGGCGCAGCGAGCTTTGGCTAGGCACTCACGACTCCGGCCTGTTTCAGTTCAAGACCCAGCCTTCGCTCAAATTAGTTCAGCGTCATCACTCCGGCAACTCCAAATTGGCTTCCAACCAAATCAACACCCTTTTTCTGGACAACACCGGTCGCCTCTGGATTGGCACAGGCGAAGGCTGCGTATATGGCAAAGACGGCAAATGGAATCTCCAGGAGAAATTTTTCAGCATCCAGGCTTTTGCTCAAAACGGGACGGACATCTGGGTCATGGGCAACGACCTGCTCTGGAAAGTAAATGCCCGCAACTCGTGGGAGCCTATTGACATTGACGAAAGCCTCACCGAAGGGGAAGTTGTGGATATCGCCTTTGACGGCGACGGACAACTCTGGGTAGCTTCGGAAATTGTCGTCCGCTTTGACCCGGCAACAGAGGAACATCAGATCTTCGGGCCGGCGCAGGAGTTCACCAGCCAGGACGTATCCTGCATGGCCATAGACAGCGACAATGCCGTGTGGATTGGAACCAATGATAAAGGCCTTTACCTCATCCAGAAAATAGATGCCATGGCTGTCGCCTGTGAAATTGAAAAAGAGCCGGGCTGCGGCGCCAATGCCAATAGTGGCGCTCTAAAAGTTATCGTGGACGGCGGCGACCCACCCTACTCCTACGAATGGACTGGCGGCCTGAGCGGCGCTAATCCTTCCGGACTTGGGTCTGGCGAATATTCCTTCACGGTGACTGACAGCAAAGGGAAATCCAGATCGTCAAAAATCACAGTCCCCGATCCAGGCATCGAACTTGCGGTCGTCCAGGATAAGCCCACCAGCGAAGACGGCGCTGCCGACGGCCAGGCCACTGCCACCGTAAATGGCGGCAGACCTATATATATATATGTGTGGGACAATGGTGAAACGACGGCCACCGCCTCCCGGCTCTCATCAGGCGAACACTCCGTCACCGCCACCGACGCCAATGGATGCGCCGCTATTGGCGCCG
>CAZXQI010000114.1:0-11727 GCA_964643005.1 uncultured Saprospiraceae bacterium
CTTTAAAGAAGGGTAGAAGGGATATTTATTTTTATGAAAAACACCTCCATAACCTGTTTCGGCAGATGAAAACAGAGAACTGGACGGCGGAATTTATCAGCAAAAAAATTGACGAATACTTAGACGGCCTGCCATTCAGAGAGGAATTTATTTACAAAAGAAAACAAGGTCCCTACGAAAAGGGCGACCTGAAACAAAAGAGTATTGACGAAGCCAGCATGAAAATGGAGCGACTTCGGGCGGCGGCGAATTTGCTCCCCCGCTACGAAAAACTCTTGGAAGACAACAGCCGCTACGACTATGAAGACATGATTTTGTGGGTGTTGCAGGGTTTCAAGGAGCACCCTTCGCTGTTGAGCCGCTATCAGGAGCAGTACCTCTACTTTCTCGTGGATGAATATCAGGACACCAACGGCGCCCAGAACGAGGTGCTTCACCGGCTAATTGATTTTTGGGAAAGCCCCAACGTCTTCATTGTCGGCGACGACGACCAGAGCATTTACGAGTTTCAGGGCGCCCGCCTGAAAAACTTAGTTGAATTTCACTCGACTTTCCAACGGGATTTGACATTGGTGGCGCTGGAGGACAACTACCGCTCCTCGCAACACATCCTCGACACTGCGAGCGTCCTGATTCAGCACAATGAGTTGCGCATCGTTAGTAAGTTGCAAAACATCGGTCTCAAAAAAATCCTGACGGCCCGGAACGTGGATTTCGCCGGAATACCCACGCCGCCTGTTCTCATCGAATACCCCAATCGCCTACAGGAGGAAGTCGCCGTCGTCGAGGCTTTAGAAAAGCTGATGAAGGAGGGCTTTCCGTTGGACGAGACGGCTGTGATTTATGCGAAACACAGGCAGGCAGAGCGTCTGACCATGTTGTTGGAAAAGAAAGGCATTCCCTTCCGCACTAAGCGCTCTGCCAACGTGCTGCATCTGCCGCTCATTCAGAACCTCCGACTGTTGCTGGAATACCTGCATGCCGAATTTCACAGACCCTACTCGGAAGAGCGCTTGCTCTTTCGCATCCTGCATTTTGATTTTTTCAATACCATTCCGCACGACCTTGCCCGACTGGCGGCGGGTCTGGCTAAGCTGCCTAATCCAGAGGGGAAGCGCTACTGGAGGGACGCTATTTCAGATGAGGCTTTTTTGAAAAGCCTGCCGTTGGCCGCAGCGCAGGCAATAAGCGATTGTAGCTATTTTTTGGAAATGATGCTCTCCGACTATGCGAATCTCTCCGTTCCGGCATTTGTGGAGCGGCTGATTAATCGAAGCGGGATGTTGCACCGGGTTCTGAACATTCCAAAGACCCATGTTGAAATCCTCCTGCCGCCTCCCGTCGGCGCCTCGTCGTCAGAGCAATTGCAGGCGCTCTTTAGTTTTAGCAGTTTTGTGAAAAATGAAGCGGAACGGAACCCCCGACTGAAGCTGGGTCGCCTGCTCGAGATTTTGAAAAATATGGATGCCAATAGGATTCAGTTGTCCAATATTTCAAACTTGGTCTGGGAGAGCGGCGGGCAGGCGGCAGGCAACTCCGGCCAAAGGGTCAATTTGCTCACCGCCCATAGTTCCAAAGGTTTAGAGTTTCAAAAAGTATTCATGTTCGACTGCACGGAAGAGCAGTGGGGGGAGGGAAACCGAGGCGGTCTCTTCCAGTTTTCTTTTCCCGATACCCTGACGATGAGCGGGGAGGAAGATTCGTTGGAGGCGCGGCGCAGGCTCTTTTATGTGGGTATGACCAGAGCCAAAGAGGCTTTGCAGATTTCCTATTCCCGCCAGTCGGACGACGGAAAGGAGTTGCAGCCGGTTGTTTTTATTGATGAGATTTTGGACGATACCGGCCTGGAGGGACAAACGGACGAAGTAAGCCCGGCTGCCGTGCTGGAAGCGGAGAGCCGGCTGATGCTCGAATCCCGTCCCGTCGCCGAGCCGTTGGAGGAGGAAGCGCTCAGCGCTCTATTGGAGGATTTTACGCTGAGCATTTCGGCGATGAATAAATACCTGTATTGCCCGCTGAGTTTTTATTATGAAAACATTTTAAAGGTTCCACAACTGACCAGCGAAGCGGCAAACTTTGGACTGGCAATGCACCATGCCCTGCACAAGGGCTTTGAAAAACTGCTGTTTGGCGGCAAGGGGAAACCCATTACGGCGGTGGATTTTGCCAAAATATTCGAGCGGGAGATGCATCGCCTACAGGGATTCTTCAGCCCCGGTGAATTTAAGCGCCGCCTTGAACTGGGGCGGCAATACCTTTCAGATTACGTGCAGCGCAATCAGAGCCAGTGGCCCCAAAAGGCTGAGATGGAAAAGAAATTTAGAAACGTGGAAATGGAAGGCGTCCCGCTGACGGGTATTATTGACCGCATTGATTTCGTCGGCAATTTAGACGTTCACTTAGTAGATTATAAAACCGGCAGCCATCAGGAGGCCAGGTTTTACAGCCCTTCGGAGAAGTACCCGGAGGGCGGCAGCTATTGGCGACAATTAGTTTTTTATAAAATTCTCTATGAAAACTGGCGCGGCAACACCCACCGGGCTACGAGCGCTGAAATCAGCTATTTGGAACCCAACGACAGGGGCGAATTCCCCCGGAAGCGCATCCAATTCGAGCCGGAGGACGTCATTTTTATGAAAGGGCTTATCGCTGATACTTACAACCGCATCATGCGACGCGAGTTTTATGAGGGTTGCGGCAGGCCGGAGTGCTCCTGGTGCAGTTTTTTAAAAAGGCAGAAACAGGTGGACTCGTTTTCAGATACTGAAATAGAAGGACTGGATGACTGAGGCTTTCCCGACCCAAATAATATCCTGAGCGTTTATAGCACCGCCCCTGTTCCAAATTTTCCCTTATTTTTAAAATTCAAAAAAAACACTTCAAACCACTTATTTTGGAAGATACCTACCGGCATAAGGGCCTTCGGCGAAAACTCGTTGAATCCCTGAAAAGAAAAGGCATTGTAGATGAAAAAGTGCTGGCAGCCATGGAAGTCGTGCCGCGGCATTTTTTTCTCGACAGCGCTTTTGCAGACATGGCCTACCAGGACAAAGCATTGCCCATTGATTGCGAACAAACTATATCCCAGCCTTACACGGTGGCTTATCAGACCCAGTTGCTGGAGGTGAAAAAACGGGAGCGGATACTGGAAATAGGGACAGGCTCCGGCTACCAGGCCGCCATCCTCGGCGCTTTGGGCGCCAGAGTTTTTACCGTGGAAAGGCAGGAGGGTTTGTTTCACGCTGCGAGAAAGTTGCTGAAAGAAATGGACTTTGGCAACGTGCGCTGCTACTTTCGGGATGGCGGGAAAGGACTGCCGGAATTTGCGCCTTTTGATAAAATTTTAGTCACTGCCGGCGCTGTCGCTGTGCCTCAGGCGCTGTTGGAGCAATTGAGCATCGGCGGCATGCTGGTCATTCCAATCGGGAAAAAGGTGCAAAAGATGAAGCGTTACATCCGCAACTCTGAAACGGAATACAAGGAAGAAGACTGGGGGAATTTTCGTTTTGTCCCTTTTGTGGAAGGGACGGAGCCAGCTTAGCTTTTAAAAATTATTTCCATAGTAGGCGCCATTTGGAAAAATTTAAGCCTGTCAGTCTGGCCTGAATTAAGCGCCCATAAAATTTTATTCCGACCAAAATGCCGGCAAAGACCATTTTGACAAGCCCCCTAATTCTTTAGCTTTGCAGCCTGTTTTTTGGAACTTTGCCCCAGTGGCGCCAAAACCCATTTTCTTTAACTGACCTCCAACAACGAAAAAAGATTCAGCATGGCACAAATAGAACTCATTATGCCCAAAATGGGCGAGAGCATCATCGAGGCTACCATCCTGCGGTGGAACAAACAAGTCGGCGACACCATTGACGTAGATGAAACCGTCCTGGAAATTGCCACTGACAAAGTGGATTCGGAGGTGCCATCTCCCGTTGCAGGAGTTCTCTCCGAAATTTTATATAAAGAAAACGACGTGGTTCCCGTGGGCAAAGCCATCGCTATCATAAGCACCGAGGCCAATGCTCCTGCTCCCAAGGCTTCTCCTGCCCTGAGGGAAGAACCTGCCGCAGAAACCCAGGCCGCTCCGGCGACGCCTGCCGCTCAGGTTCCCGGTACTGAGCTGGAGCAGATATCCTCTACGGGCGGTAGCGGGCGCTTCTATTCGCCTTTGGTTAAAAATATTGCCAGGACAGAAAATATCAGCTTGTCAGAGCTGGAGCAAATCCCCGGCACGGGGATGCAGGGACGGGTGACGAAAAAAGACATCCTCGCCTACCTCGGCTCCCGAACGAAACCCGGCGCCGTCGCTATTTCAACTCCTCCGACTCCTCCGGTCAACGCACAGGCGCCTGCCGCCGTACCGGCCGTTAGCGTTTCGGGGAATGTGGAAATCATCGAAATGGATCGCATGCGCAAGTTGATAGCCGACCACATGGTCATGTCCAAAAAAGTGTCTGCGCACGTGACTTCCTTCGTCGAGGTGGACGTGACGGACATGGTGAAATGGCGGGAGAAAAATAAAGGCGCCTTCCAAAAGAAATACGGTGAGAAAATCACCTTCACGCCTTTCTTTATCGAGGCTGTGGCCAAAGCCATTGGCGATTTTCCAATGGTCAATATTTCTGTAGATGACACGAAAATCATCGTAAAAAAAGACGTGAATATCGGCATGGCCGCCGCCCTGCCCAGCGGCAACCTCATCGTGCCGGTCATCAAAAATGCCAACTTCCTGAACCTGCCCGGCTTAGCCAAAGTCGTCAACGATCTGGCTGCCCGCGCCCGGGTCAACAAGCTCAAACCCGAAGAGATTCAGGACGGCACCTTCACGCTGACCAATGTGGGAACTTTCGGCAACGTCATGGGCACGCCAATCATCAACCAGCCACAAGTCGCCATCCTCGCCACCGGCGCCATCCGCAAGAAACCCGCCGTAATGGAAACGGAGTACGGCGACGTTATCGCCATCCGGCAACTGATGTTCCTCTCCCTCAGCTACGATCACCGGGTGGTGGACGGCGCATTGGGCGGCTCATTCCTGCGCAGAATTGCCGACTATCTGGAGGCGTTTGATTCGGACAGGGAAGTTTAGGGTCTCGGTTTTGATCTTCTTGTATCGTCAATCCTGGCTGTTCACCTTTAGCCTGGCTTGTGTTTTCCTGTAGATGATTTTTGACGAAGGAGACAATCAGTCCGAATTCACTTCGGACTTGATGGGGATTTTTTTTGTGGGAGGAAATCAAAAATCTAACCGACCCTGAGCGGGGAGAACATGTTGACCCTACGAGACGGAAGAAATGGGGCGTACGGTTTTCTACCGACATGCAATCCCCAGGGGATTGAAAGCGCGCAGTCGTTGAATTATAGGACGGGCGCGAGGATGTTTTCTGCCGACCTGCGATCCCTAACGGGATTGAAGGAGATACTAACATGGAAATAATGGAGAAGGATGAAATGCACCGTCAGGTATAAAGTGTTGGTAGAAAAGTTAGCGTCCGACGGGTAGTTTTTGGGTCATCAGGTTTTCCACTTTTTTTAGCAGGTGTTTGGGAGAGTGAGATCTCCAGTTTACCTCGTTCAGGCGACCGCCGAAGTTGACGTAGTACTGTAGGCGGGTATCCTGCATTTCCTCTTCGACGTGTTGCAGCAGGTTTAGAAAGCAGATCCAGCCGCCATCGTCTTTCACGTCGTCGTACCATTCCTCGTAGTAGCAGTCGTCGGAAGCGTGGAAATTGAGCACGTTTTCGCCGATGATGATGAATTTGTTGATGCCCGTTTGCAAAAATTCGTCGGCTACTTCCCGCTTGAGATACATGATGTCGTTGTAGAGGCAGTCGTTCCACTCGCCGATCATCTCGAACACGACAAAGCCCTTGTCGTAGTCGGCAAAGAGCACCTTCATGTACAGCGTCTGGGAACCAAACTCATCCCACTGCGGATGAATAAAGTAATTGTAAACTTTCTGGGTGTAATAAAATTCCTCATAGATACGGCCGTAGAACGGAGAATTCCTGTCTTCTGCGGAGTTGTATTCATCCCTCCAAAGGTGGAATGGCTCGATGTCGTGCATATTTTTAAGGATTATTTTAATCAGTTGCCTGTATGGGTCAGTTGATCAGTCGGGCGGCCTTTGCAAACTGATCCCTGAAAACCAATTGAGATACAGGATTGTTTAGCCTTGACCAATTGCAAAATCCATTTCAAAAATAGGAGACTGGATTTTATTTCAGGCAGATAACTATAAAAAATTTTTATGTTTAAAATAGTCCTCACTGGCCCGGAAAGCACGGGTAAGTCCACATTGGCGGGGGAACTCGCAGCATATTTTGACACCCTCTGGGTTCCGGAATTTGCGCGCAGCTACCTCGATCAATTGGGCAGATCCTACCGGCAAAGCGATCTCTTAGATATTGCAAAAGGCCAGGTACGGGAAGAGGATGACTTTTCAAAAAAAGCTGAAGAACTCCTTTTTATAGACACCAGTCTGGAAGTGATTAAGGTCTGGTCGGAGTTCCGATATGGCGGTTGCGATCCCTGGATTTTAAAAAACTGGAAAAATCGGCGACACGAGCTGTACCTGCTCTGCGCTCCGGACATGCCCTGGACTTTTGATCCGCAGCGGGAAAATCCCAACGACAGGGATGTCCTGTTTGAAATTTACCGGAAAGACCTGACAGCGCTCGGCGCCCATTTTTTTGAAATAAAAGGTATCGGTGGGGCGCGATTCCAAAATGCGTTGGATGCTGTCGCCGGTTTTCTAAAAGACGCCAAAGAAATAAAATGACTTTGCCCGATTCCCATCCCATTCTCCTCTTTGACGGCGTTTGCAATCTGTGCTGCTCCTCCGTGCAATGGGTTATTCGCCGCGACCCATCCGCTGTTTTCCGCTTTGCCTCTCTTCAGTCGGAGACGGGACAGTCGCTTTTGAAAAAGTTCAAACTGCCGGCGAATGAGCTGAACACTGTCGTCTTGGTAGATGGCGACCGGGTGCTTACCCGTTCAGACGTGCCGCTTTTTATTTTTAAGAAATTAGGAGGATGGCGGCGCCTGCTATTGGCGTTTTACCTTTTGCCCCGCCCGATTCGGAATGGCATATACAACTGGATAGCCCAAAATCGCTACCGATGGTTTGGAAAAAAAGAAGCCTGCTGGCTGCCATCGTCAGAACTGATGAAGCGGTTTCTGTAGGCGGAAGCTCAGATTGCTCCTACTCTTCATGCAGGCTTTGTTATGCCGACTCACTGAAATACAAAGAACTCGCAGAGCGGTTCGAAGAAATCGGATAAAGGGCGGGCGGCTGACTCCGGTCGCTGAAAAAGCCTAATCCTCAGTACACAATTCTTCTTTTTTGCTGATAATTCTAGAAATAAAGACTTTTGAAAGAGAAGGCTGTGCGATTTAGCAAGTATTCTGTTGAAGTGAAGAATTGAAGTCATTGAGCTTTAAAGCTTTTAAAACCTAATAGCTACTTTAGGATACTGTTTGCCTCCTCCCTCCGTGGAAGCTGCGTCTGTAGGAGAAGACGGCGCTACTTTTTCCAGTCAATTCTACGGCCTGTAAGCTCCCTTAGCAATTCCTGTTGCCGGAATTGCAATTGAGGTACACTTTTCCCTTAGTTTTGCCGCTCATTTTTTTAAAAAACAGGATGTATGAGACGCACTGAAATCAGGGATATTTTGAAACAAGCCCAAATTGGAAGCCAGGTCAAAGTCATGGGCTGGGTGCGGTCGTTCCGCTCCCATCGCTTTATCGCCCTATACGACGGTTCTGCGTTCAATACCTTACAGGTCGTGGTGGACTTTGAAAAATTTGACGAAGAGTTTTTGAAAAAAATCCAGTTCCATTCCTGTATCGCTGTCACAGGATTATTAGTGGAATCGCAGGGAGTGGGACAGAACGTCGAAGTACAGGCTGAAAACATCGAGATACTGGGCGAATGCAATCCGGAAGAATATGCGCTCCAGCCCAAGCAAATGACGATGGAGTATTTGCGCGATAAGGCTCACTTCCGAATGAGGACGCAGACCTTTAGCGCAGTGTTTCGCATTCGTCATGCGGTGGCTTATGCCGTTCACAAATATTTCAACGACCGGGGTTATTACTACATGCACACCCCAATCATCACGGGCAGCGATGCTGAAGGGGCCGGGGAAATGTTTCGGGTGACGACCTTAGACATAGGAAACCCTCCTCGCACTGAAGACGGGAATATCAATTGGAAAGAGGATTTTTTTGAAAAGAGCACCAATCTGACCGTGAGCGGACAATTGCAGGGGGAGGTGGCCGCTCTTGCCTTAGGCAAGATTTACACCTTTGGTCCGACTTTCAGGGCGGAGAAATCCTATACGCCGAGGCACTTAGCCGAGTTCTGGATGATTGAGCCGGAAATAGCGTTCTTCGACATTTACGACAACATGGACCTCGCCGAGGATTTTGTAAAATTTCTGATCCACCATATTCTCGACAACTATCCCGAGGACCTGGCCTTTTTGGACAAGCGCATTCAGGATGCCGAGAAGAACATGAAACAGGAGAATCGCCGCCCGATGGGTTTGGTGGAAATGCTCCGCTTTGTGGTGGACAACGATTTTGAGCGCATCACTTACACCGAGGCCGTCCAAATTCTGCAAAATTCCAATCCTTATAAAAAGGGCAAATTCCAGTTTCCCGTCGAATGGGGTAGCGATCTACAGTCTGAGCACGAGCGCTACTTAGTGGAAAAGCATTTCAAAAAGCCCGTTATCGTTCGGGATTATCCAAAGGTAATCAAGGCATTTTATATGCGGGAAAACGACGGTACGGCGCCAGGTAGGGAGACCGTCGCCGCAATGGACACTCTGTTCCCGTACATTGGAGAGGTCATCGGCGGCTCGCAGCGGGAAGAGCGCTACGATAAGCTGATTGAACGCATACAGGCTCAGGGCATTCCCGAAGAGGAACTTTGGTGGTATTTGGAGCTGCGCAAATTCGGCGGCTGCCCGCACTCCGGCTTTGGCCTTGGCTTTGAGCGGATGGTGCAATTCATCACCGGCATGGGCAATATTCGGGACGTCATCGCCTTCCCAAGAGCGGCGGGGAGCGCAGAGTTTTGATTTTTCAAAAAAAATGGCTGCGGGACTTTGTTGGCCGATAAACTGACTGGTATTTTCTACGCCTCTGGTTGTGCAGGACCTGGAAAAACCAATTAGATTTTGAAACTGAGAGGGAGCGGGGCGACGGATTAAACCTTTCTTAAGATTATCGCCTTTGCGTTTCCTTTGGATTCCCTCTAATTTTGCACCGCTTTTGGACAGACATTCAAGCGCTTACATTTTTTTAATTTCAAAAATTTTTCAATGAAGTCCCTGGCATTTTTACTGTTGCTTTCCATTTCTTCCTTTCCATCTTTTACTTCGTCCCATCAACCGGACGCCAAAGAAGTCGTCCTGACCTGCAATGTCAATTCTTGCAATAAGGTGGATTCGCTCTACCTGTTTGAATTCAACGGCGTGCTTTTCAAAAAATTAAAATCCGCCCCGACGACCAACTGGCAGACCTACCAATTCAAGATTCCAGCCACGGGGCCTCGTTTCTATTATGTGGGATTGGACGCCACTAATGCAAAGCCGATCATCTTAGGCACCGAAGAAAATCTGACACTCAGCGGCTCCTGTGCGCAGTTTCAGGTGGCGCAACTGCCGGACTCTGATCTGAATACCGGCTACGAAGCCGTAAAGAATGCGCTGAATGAACATAAAGGCCAGTTCAGTCAGTTGCTTCGCCAGCTCCAGGCTGCTAATGGCCAGCAAAATGTGGATGCGATCAATGCGGTCATTATCCAGTTAGGCCAGTTGGACAAGGTACGCATGGACTTTTTGGATTCTCTGAAAAAGACAGACCCTTATCTGGCGAAGGTGGCGGCTCTGAATACTTACCTCAGCTACCAGAACCACGGGTCGGCGGATTTGGACGAGATTCAGTATTTCGCCACGAAGTACTTTCAATTTATAGACTGGAAGGATCCGGATCTGGCTTACAACGCCTGGGTATTTGAGGGGCTGAAAGGATATACGCAAACAATCGTCGGCGTGGGACTACCGGAAGCTAATCAGAAGTACTACCTCGACAATATGCTGAACCAGATACCGCAAAACTCCCGCACGTATATGCTGGCTTTGGGCGGCGTCATTTCCGGTCTTCAACAGGCGAAAAGTCCCCTGCTTGGAAATTATGGGAAGCGCTACATTGAAAAATACCAGAAAACGGAACCGGAAGCTGCCGCCCAGTTGCAACAGGTATTGAGAATGTCGGCCAGCTTCATCACGGGCAACGAAGCCCCCGATTTCACGATGGACGACCCCGATGGGAATCCCGTCAGCCTTTCAAGCTTCAAGGGCAAGGTGCTCCTGGTTGATTTCTGGGCGAGCTGGTGCGGCCCCTGCCGGCGGGAAAACCCGAACGTGGTCAGGCTTTATAATAAATACCACGAGAAGGGATTTGATATTTTGGGCGTCAGCTTAGACAGAGGGCGCGACCCCTGGCTGAAAGCTATCGACACGGACGGTTTAGTTTGGCATCATGTCTCCGACCTGAAAGGATGGTCTAATTCTGCCGCCCAGTTATACGGCGTCTCCTCCATTCCCCACACGGTTCTCTTAGATAAGGAAGGGCGAATTATTGCCCGCAATCTCAGGGGAGAGACCCTGGAAGCCAAGCTCAGAGAGCTTTTTGGCGAGTAACCGGATGGGGAGCGAGATCTGGCAGATATTGACAAAAAGCGGTTGGTTAGAAGGCCGCTGCGCCTGTTCTACTGCCATTTTCCATCATTTTTATTGGTTCATAAACATGAAGTATTTTCTATTGCTACCATTTATCATGATGCTTTCCGCCTGTGATCAGCGGGCGCAGTCACAGTCCGAAACTCCACCCGCCACGGTGAAGCCTGCCTCCGATACTACGGCGCCAATTCCTGAGGATGCGATTCCGACGCCCATTCAGGATTTGCAGGAATTTTCATTAGAATATCTCATGGGGAAATTTGAGCCGGCAGAGCATCCCGACTTTGTTTTGGTAGATAAAAAATACGCCGATGGAGAAGGATACTATCTCCACAAGGATACCTACGCCGCTTTTCAAAGAATGTGGGAGGCGGCAATGGGGGATGGCGTGCATCTGAAAATCGTCTCTGCCACCCGAAACTTTTTCCGCCAAAAGGCGATTTGGGAAGCGAAATGGACGGGCGCCCGCAAGATTGAAAACGGAACCAACGCCGCCCGGAAATATCCCGATCCCAAAATACGGGCGCTCAAAATCTTAGAGTACAGCTCTATGCCTGGCTCCAGTCGCCACCACTGGGGCACGGATCTGGATCTGAACGACCTCGACAATTTTACTTTTGAACAAGGTAGGGGAAAAGTGATTTATGACTGGCTACAGGAAAATGCCGCTGAGTACGGCTTCTGTCAGCCCTATACGAAAAAGGGAGAGAACCGCCCCAACGGCTACAACGAAGAAAAATGGCATTGGTCTTATATGCCCATCGCAAAGCAGTTGACGGATATGGCTGAGCGTCGTTTAGAAGATAAAATGATCGGCGGATTTCAGGGCGCTGAAACTGCCGTGAGCGTCGGCATCGTTGAAAAATATGTATTGGGAATCAATCAGGAGTGCCGTTAGCATCTTTCAGCTTATTGGTTATCAGTTAATTAGTCGTCCCTTAAAAAGCACTTATCTCATTGACTATCAATAAAATAGATG
>CAZXQI010000115.1:0-11653 GCA_964643005.1 uncultured Saprospiraceae bacterium
GAATTTCCCTTAAAGGGTATGAAAGGTTTAACAGATTCCAAAGCAGCGGTTGAAGAATTCCTTTAATTGCAGCGATAAATTTAGCCTTTTTATAAAAGTGAGTACTTTCAGCGATTTTTATAATGAACGCTTTTGAAGTGAAGTTCCTGAACATTCCTCCCGGGGGCAGTTTCCTACAGCTCTTTTCTCATGTTTTTTTTCAAAAAAGATGTAGCGCTCCTACAGGAGGAACGCTTCCTGTTGTTTGCCATCGAGGAAGGAATGGCTAATGAGGAAGCCATTTTTTTACAAAAAAATAAGAGTGGGAGGGGGATGAAGGAAGAATTTTTCTAATTTTTGGAACAATGAAACCTGAAATTAGGTACAAGTGCTTCATCCTGCTTTTCTGGTTTTTTATTTCAAAAAGATAGAATTGAACGCCTGTTCTAATTCTGCGAAATCATTGAACGACAATTTTTTTTCATTAAAAAGGATAAATATGAATAGCAAATTTTTCCTACTGATGGCTTTCCTGCTTTTTGTTTCTTTAGCTGAAAGCCAAACCACCGACACCCTTAAAATCCTCGATCTGGAAACGATTTCCATTACCGGCCAGCGGGAGTCCGTCAGCCGTCTGCCGAAGACGCAGGGAACGTTTATTTTTACCGGTAAAAAAAGTGAAGTCCTCAATTTCCAGTCGGACGACATCAACATCGCAGAAAAATCTCCGCGACAGATTTTTGCCAGAGTTCCCGGCGTCTTTGTCTATGACATGGACGGCACGGGCAACCAGATGAACGTTTCCACCAGAGGCCTTGACCCGCACAGAGGCTGGGAGTTCAACATTCGCAAAGACGGCATTGTCACCAACACCGACATTTATGGCTATCCCGCCAGCCACTTTACTTTGCCGATGGAAGCCGTTGACCATATTGAACTCGTGCGGGGAACCGGCGCCTTACAATATGGCCAGCAATTCGGCGGCATGTTGAATTACGTGACTAAAGAGCCTGACACCAGCCGCCACATCGGCCTGGAGACGGTGAACACCGTTGGTTCCTACGGCTTGTTGAGCACTTACACTGCCGTGGGCGGCAAGATTGGCAAATTAGAATACTACGCCTATTACAACAAGCGGGTCAGCAAGGGCTATCGCGACGACAACCGCTCGGATTTCAATGGCCAGTCCGTCCGGCTGCGCTATCTGGCATCCAAAGACCTTGCACTGAAGGCGGAGTTTTCTCACTCGGAATACGTACACCAGTTGCCTGGCCCATTGAATGACAGCATGTTCCAGCAAAATCCCCGTCAGTCTATCCGCAGTCGGAACTACTACAGCCCCGACATTTACATACCTTCCCTCGGCCTTGACTGGAATATCGGAGAGCGAACAAAGTTGCAATGGACTCTGTCGGGCATCTACGGTAGCCGAAATAGCGCCATGTTCGACAAGCCTTCCACGACGCCTGACGCCATTGACCCGGCGACGCTGGACTACGCTCCCCGCCAGGTGGACATTGACAACTACCACAGCCACACTTCGGAACTGCGGGTTTTGCACAATTATAATTTGGGACAAAATACCTCCTCGCTGGCAGTGGGAGTTCAGTACATGAACAATGACCTACACCGCAGGCAACAGGGTCAGGGTACTACCGACTTCGATTACGACCTGACGGTGGTGGACGGAAGATTTGGACGCGATATGCACTTCAAGACCCAGAACGTAGCCTTTTTTGCCGAGAACATGTTCCAGTTCACAGACAACTTCAGCATCAGTCCCGGTGTGCGGGTCGAAATGGGCGAATCGAAAATGACAGGCGTCATTTCTTACCTGCCTACCGACGAGATTCCCAACACGATCAGGCACAACTTCCCTCTGTTCGGAGTGAATGCGGAATATCGCATCAACGACATGCAAAACCTGTACGCAGGCTGGTCGCAGGCTTTTCGTCCTGTGATTTTCAAAGACATTGTGCCCGGTTCGATTTATGAGATTGCAGACAAGAATCTCAAAGACGCCAAAGGTTACAATATTGAGTTAGGCTGGAGGGGCAAGGCTGGCAATCTGCGTTGGGATATCGGCGGTTTCAGAGTGCAATACGACCATCGCTTAGGTGCACAGGCGCTAAACTTAGACAGCGTGTTCTATATTTTCCGCACCAATATTGGCAACTCTGTCACCACCGGAGTGGAGTTTTTCGCCGAATACAGCTTTGACCTGGGCTCAGATTGGAAGGGCAGCATTTTCACTTCCTCGTCCTGGATGGACGCTCACTACACGGATGCCAGTGTGAGGGTAGGAGAGGAGAACGTAAACATTAACGGCAACAAAGTGGAAACCGTCCCTGAGTGGATTTCCCGCAATGGCATTACTTTCAGGTATAAGAGATTTAGCATCTCCGGTCTTTACAGCTACGTTGCAGAATCTTTCGCCGATCCGCTGAACACAGTCGTACCGCCGGCGAACGGCTCAGTGGGTCTGGTTCCCGCTTACGGCCTGTTCGATCTCAATGCGACCTACCGCATTGGTTCCAGAGTGACGATAAGGGCCAGCCTGAACAACGTCTTTGACAATCAGTACTTTACAAAACGTCCGAGCTTCTATCCCGGCCCCGGTATCTGGCCTTCGGACGGTCGCAGCGGGAATATCTCAATCGGTATAAAACTTTGAGCTGCTGCGAAAGGTGACTGAAAAAGTTACTCCTTCGATTTTGAATCCATCGCAAGAGTTACCGGCCCGTCGTTCACGAGGGCTACCTTCATATCTGCTCCGAACTCGCCCGCGCCCACTTCCAGGCCGGAGAGAGTTCGGAGCGTTTCCACAAATTTTTCATACAGAGGGATAGCCGTTTCCGGTCGGGCTGCCCGGATGAAGGAGGGGCGGTTTCCCTTCTTTGTGCTGGCGTGCAGCGTGAACTGACTCACGACGATCATCCCGCCGCCAATGTCCTGAACGGACAGGTTCATTAGCCCCGCTTCGTCGCTGAAGATGCGTAGCTGGCAGACTTTTTTGCAAAGCCATTCGATGTCATCCTGACCGTCGGCGTCTTCTATGCCGAGGAGAATGAGCAGTCCGGAGCCGATTTTTGCCCGAACTTCTCCGTCAATGGTCACGGATGCCTGCGATACCCGCTGAATGATAATGCGCATAATTTAATAGGTATTGAATAAGCTCGACTTGTTGTGAAGATCTGTATTTGGAACTTCCCTTTTCAGCGCTTACATTTGCTCTGTCAATTCGAAACGTTTCATCAAAAACAGAAAAGTTATGTCAGATCATATTGAAAATGAAGGCAAAAAAGGCAAAGCAGTTATGTGGATAATCATCTACACCATTGGCTTCATCATCCTGCTGATTTGGTTGTATAAATACAATTTCAGATTCCTCTCGTAGAAAAACGGAGCAGATTTGACTTCTTCAAAAAAGCCTTGTCGCAGCACAAAATTGCGACAAGGCTTTTTAGTTTTTAGAAATTCAGTGTAAATTCTCTTTTGAGAAATTACTCCTTCGGAGAAAACCTTCCTTCCAAACCTCTTCAATTTTTACAATTCATTGGTAAAACGGAAAGTCACTTTAGGGTGATTTTCCTGCGCCATTTTCAGCGTCCAGGCGCTTTCGGCGAGGAAGACCGTGTGGCCGTCTTTGTCCTTAGCGAGATCCCTGCTGCGGCGGGCGAAGAATTCTTTGTAGGCCTGAGCATCCTCGGAGCTTACCCAGCAGGCCTTGTAGAGGCTGGCGGGTTCATAGGTGCAGGAAGCTCCGTACTCGTGTTGCAGGCGGTATTGGATGACGTCGAATTGCAGCGCTCCCACCGTGCCGATGATTTTCCTACCGTTGCTTTCTTTGGTGAAAAGCTGCGCCACGCCTTCGTCCATGAGTTGCTCAAGACCTTTGGCCAATTGCTTGGAACGCATCGGGTCGGCGTTTTCCACGTAGCGAAACTGCTCCGGCGAAAAGCTGGGGATGCCCTTAAAATGGAGGATTTCGCCTTCCGTCAGCGAGTCGCCGATTTTGAAATCGCCCGTGTCGTGCAGGCCGATGACGTCGCCGGGGAAGGCTTCGTCAATGACTTCTTTTTTGTCCGCCATAAAACTGGTGGGGTTGGAAAACCGCATTTGCTGCTTTTGGCGCACGTGCAGGTAGTTTTTATTCCTTTCAAAAATGCCGGAGCAAATCCGCACAAAGGCGATTCTTGCCCTGTGTTTAGGGTCTATATTGGCGTGGATTTTAAAAATAAAACCCGTGAATTTCTCCTCTTCAGGCTGCACCTCCCGCTCCTCCGTTTCGCGAGCCTGGGGCGCAGGAGCAATATCCGTGAAGCACTGGAGCAATTCCTTTACGCCGAAGTTGTTGACGGCGCTGCCGAAAAATACGGGCGACAATTCTCCCCGGCGATAAGCTTCCACATCGAAGGCCGGATAGACGCTTTCCACCAATTCCGTTTCTTCCCGCAGCGCTTTGGCGGCCCGCTCGCCGATTTGCCTGTCTAATTCGGGGTCGGCCAGGTCGTCAATTTCAAAAGTATCTTCTTCGGTCTGTTTGCCGTGCGGTCGGAAGAGCGCAAGTTTTTTTTCGTACATGCTATAAACGCCTTTGAAGGTCTGTCCCATGCCCACCGGCCAACTCAGCGGGCGCACCCGAAGCCCGAGCTTTTGCTCCACCTCGTCGAGCAGGTCAACGGCGTCTTTTCCTTCCCTGTCGAGTTTGTTGATGAAAACGATGATGGGAGTAGAGCGCCTTCGGCAGACGCTGACGAGTTTTTCGGTCTGTGTTTCCACCCCTTTAGCCACGTCTATGACGACGATGGCGCTGTCCACAGCCGTGAGCGTGCGGTAAGTATCCTCCGCAAAATCCTGGTGACCGGGCGTGTCGAGAATGTTGATTTTCTGCCCCTTGTACTCAAATGCCATGACCGAAGTGGCCACTGAAATACCCCGCTGTCTCTCAATTTCCATGAAGTCGGAGACGGTAGATTTTTTTATTTTGTTGGATTTGACTGCTCCTGCGGTCTGGATGGCGCCTCCGAAGAGGAGGAGTTTTTCCGTCAGAGTAGTCTTTCCTGCGTCGGGGTGGGCGATGATGCCAAAGGTTTTACGACGCGCTATTTCCTGTTTCAAATTCATGTTTAAAAATTTCGGGG
Organism: uncultured Saprospiraceae bacterium; assembly: GCA_964643005.1. Lineage (GTDB taxonomy): Bacteria > Bacteroidota > Bacteroidia > Chitinophagales > Saprospiraceae > UBA6168. The sequence continues at coordinate 5,124 of CAZXQI010000115.1, forward strand.
CGCAAAGGTAGAAATTGGAGGCCTGGAATGGTTTGAGAAAATTGATTTGTTTGCGGAGAATGTTTTTTCAAAGATCTGCCGCCAAATCCTCTTTTTTATTGGACAAAAAATTCAGACCTGTGAGCAGAAAGAACAAAAACAGGGACACGCCAAAATTATTTTCGATGGTATTTTCTACCAGAAAAGACATAAAGACAACGGCGTGGAGCGCTAAGAACAGAGGTTGCCGGTAGTTTTTTTTATAGAATAGTGGAAAAAAAAATCCTGTCAGAAAGAGAGCCAGTCCGACTAATCCCGTGCCTGCGTAAATGGTGACAAACTGGTTGTGCGGCATTCGAAAGTTGTAGCGGCCCTGGTGTGCAGTCTGATATTCTTTTTCAACCGCCTGCTGCAGGTCGCCTGCGCCGATCCCAAAGAAGGGGCGGGTGGCGCCGATTTTTAATCCGACCTGAATGGAGGTAAGGCGCTCCGAATCGGGATACCCGCCACCCGTACCCTGACGAAATTGCCGGTAGTCCCAGCGTGCATAGTCCAACTTTTGCCTGAAGCTGGGGACGGTCTGGTACGCCGTCAGTGGAACGACTACGAGAGCCAACAGGCCCACCATTCCGGCCAGATATTTTTTCCTGGTAAAAATATAATGGAAGCTCAACACGAGCAGGGCGAGGTACAAAGCCAAAATGCCGCTCCTGACGGAGAGAACGTGGATGAACCCAAAGAGGAACGCCGTCAATCCGCCGATGATGTAGCGTTCGGCGGGATGGCGAATATAGAATTTGTCTGTCCACAAAGCCAGCCCGCCGAGGATGGTTAATGCCAGCATGAGACTGAAGCGGATGTGGTTTGATGGAGTGGGCAGGTGGCCGCCCTTCCCCAGAGCGTCCATGATAGTCTCGAAATTGATTATGAAATTGAGAAGCACATAAAAGCTGATGGCGGACATGAGAACCAGCAGGAAGTAAAAGATGGCGAAGATCTCCCGCTTGCGCAGCGCAGGCATGGCGGCAAAAGCAAAGGGCAGGACGAGAAAGGGGAGCTTGATTCGGAGGCGCTCCAAAGTGTAGTTCATGTCCTCCGACCAAAACCAGGACGCCAAAACCAACAGGAATGGAATGCTAACAAACAACCATGCCCTGTAAGTCAGGCAGGTTTGGAAGTTTTGTCTGAGCGTACTGCGAAAAGTCAGACCGACCTTGGGACCGTCAATTTTTAATTGAAAAACGGCTAACAGCAGCAGGGCAATCATGGATACTGACAGCACGAACTCCGCCGAAAGCACCATGCTCACTAACCAGATGAACAGGAAAATGATGGATTGCGCCTTGTATGATTGCAGGAGTATTTGCATGAACTTTTGTCCGTTATTTTGCCTGAACGAGAATCGTCAGGCGATTGCTCTTTGAGAAAGCAATCTTTACATTTGCGCCTTTAAATCGGGCGGCGCTGGCGCCGGCCGACAAATAACGCATAGCTATGTCAGAGGTTTTTTTGAAAGTAAAGCAGGTTATTGAAGAAATTGAAACTGCACATCCCCACAGCCTGGAAGAGCTCGAGCAGTTTCGACTTAAATACCTGGGTTCTAAGAATATTATCAAGCCATTGTTCGGCGAAATTAAAAACGTTCTGAATGAACGGAAAAAAGAATTTGGCCAGCTCGTCAATCAGGCAAAAGAAGCGGCGGAGCGTAGGTTTGCCGAATGGAAGGAATCCTTAGAGTCTTCTGCCGGCGACGCCGATGCGGCAATGATGGATCTCAGCCGCCCGGGGGATCCGTTCGAGCCGGGCAGTCGTCACCCGATAGCTACCACTCTCAACCGCATAGTGACCATTTTCCAACGCATGGGCTTTACCATTGCCGAAGGCCCGGATATTGAAGACGACTGGCACAACTTCACCGCCATGAACACGCCGGAAGATCACCCCGCCCGGGATATGCAGGACACTTTCTATCTGCTCGGCAGCGCGGAAATGCTGTTGCGCACGCACACTTCTCCCGTACAGGCCAGGACGATGACGTCCCAACAGCCCCCCATTCGCATCATCGCCCCTGGCCGGGTCTATCGCAATGAAACCATCAGCGCCCGCTCTCATGCGCAGTTTCACCAGATGGAAGGGCTTTATGTGGACGAGAAGGTCAGTTTTGCCGATATGAAGCAGACGCTCATGTACTTTGCCCAGGAGATGTTCGGCACGCCAAAGATTCGCCTGCGCCCCAGTTACTTCCCGTTCACGGAGCCGAGCGCCGAAATGGACGTCTGGGTCGGGATGGATAACGAAAAAAACTACCGGCTGTCCAAGGGAACCGGCTGGTTAGAGATTCTCGGCTGCGGCATGGTGGATCCGATCGTATTGGAAAACTGCGGCCTTGATCCGGAGAAATATTCCGGTTTTGCCTTCGGCATGGGCATTGAGCGGCAGGCGCTCAGGCTGTACGACATTCCCGATATCCGCCTATTTTTTGAAAACGACGTCCGATTTTTGAAGCAGTTTGGATCGGTGATTTGAGGAAAGAAGTCGCGCCGTATTTAGAGGAGGCGAGGCTCTCTCGTTTCTCCAGATCTATGTTTTAGCAACTAAAAAGCCTTTGTGGAGTGGAGGAAGCCTGCTCGAGGGAGATGGTCTCGCACTGTCGCGCTTGCCCTGACCGGTAGAAAAATACTGCGCCGCAGCCTCCCGACTCACATTTTTTTAAAAAAGTAAAAAGCAATTGTAAATTTGGGGTCGGGCATTGCCTGCTGACGCAAAATTTTCAGAAATAATGAATAGGAGAGAATCGTTCAAATTCATTGGCGTGGGGTCTATCACCGCCGGTATGATCATCGGCGGCTGCGCTCCCGAAGTAGAAAAGCCGCAGGAAGTCCAGGCGGAAGATTTCGATATTTTGGAAACGGGTCGAGAGTCTTTTGAGATAGAACGAGACAAGCAACTTCTGGGAGAGCAGTTTTTTACGGAACGCGAAATGGCTACGATTGCTGTTCTGGCCGATATCATCATTCCAAAAGACGATCGTTCGGGGAGTGCTACCGATGCCGGTGTACCTGATTTCATTGAGTTTATCGTCAAGGATATTCCTTCGCATCAGATTCCCATGCGGGGCGGGCTGCGCTGGTTGGATATGGAATGCCTGCGGCGCTTTGAGAAGCCCTTTGTGGAATGCTCCTCTGCGGATCAGATTGCCGTGGTAGATGATATCGCCTATCCCTTCAAAGTGAAACCCGGCATGGAGCAGGGCGTCGCCTTCTTCAACCGAATGAGAGATTTGACGGCCACTGGATTTTTCACCACAGAGATGGGATTGGAAGACTTAGACTACAGGGGCAACAGGCCTGGAAAATGGGAAGGAGTTCCCGCGGATGTATTGGCACAGTATGGATTTAGCGGGGACTAAAAAACTTTTTGAAAAAAAACTGGAAACTGTAACTCTTCTCTTCTGCGCTCTCCGCAGCAATTTATCTTATTAAAAGGCTTTTTAATATTTTGGCAAAAACTTTGCTTTTTGTCCTGCCTCACTTCCACTGTATTTAACTGTGGAATCCTGTTAAATCCATTAACTTTGCCGCTCAAAAATCGATATCTCATGAAGTATGTATTCTTTTTTGTTATCGCTTTAATGGCTTTCGCCTGCAAAAACCCTTCTCCACAGGCTCCCTCCGGGAATGCCGGACTCGATCGTACGGGTATTCCCGACTATGGCCCTGTCATCAAAATGGCCGACCTGATGGCCAAAGCTGAAAAGCCGCATATTGAAATGCAGGTTTCAGGCCTGAATAGTGGGAAGGCGTTCCTCCTTGGTACTTTTCAGGGGCAGAACTTTGGGATAGATTCGGCGATGGTGGACGCTTCCGGAAAATTCACTTTCAAAGGAGCGCAGCCATATCGCCTGGGTCTGGTGTATTGCCTGCTGCCCAATCAGTCCAATTTTCAGGTGCTCATGGATTTAGACCAGACATTCTCAATGACGACCAATGTGAATGACCTCGTCGGCTCCATGAAGGTAGAAGGCAGCGTTGACAATGATCTGCTCTACCAGTCTCTCAGATTTGACAACCAACAGTCGCCTCAGTTGCAGGTCGTCAATTCCAGATTGAGAGGCCTGAAGCCAGGCAGCGAAGAGTTTAATCAGGTGCGACAGGAGCAGTACAGACTCATGGATGAACGCAAGGCTTTTATGGAGGATCTGTACAGCCGGCAGCCCAACTCCCTTTTTGCTAAATTTAAAAAGGCCGGCCAGAACCCCGACATTCGGGATGCGGTCAAACCGGATGGGAACATGGATACCACGAGGTTTTCTTACCTGTACCGGATACATTTTTGGGACGACGTGGACTTTGCCGATGAAAGGCTGCTCTACACGCCAGTTATTTCCAATAAGTTAAAGCGGTACATGGAAGAGTTGACGGCTCAAAATCCCGACTCCATCAAGATTTCTGCAGCTTATCTCGTGGATGGAGTCCTCAAATACCCGGAATATTTTAAATATTTCGCCAACTGGATTACCCTGAAATACGAGCCGACAAAGACCACGCTGATGGACTCCGAGGCAGTCTTTTCCTTTATGATTCAAAACTACTTCACTTACGAACGGGCTTTCTGGTCTGATTCAGTAGAAGTACACGGCCTACAGTTGAGAGCTTACGAGATGGCCCAAAGTCTGATCGGGCAAAAAGGCCCGGATGTACAGGCGCCCGGCTCCGATGGAAAAATGCACTCCATCTACGACCTGAAATCTGACTACATTATAGTATATATGTGGAACCCGGACTGCGAGCACTGCGCCGAACAGACGCCGAAGCTGGTGGCGGCCTATCCGGAAATGAAAAGGCAGGGTATTGATGTGTACGCCATCGCAGTGAATACTGAAGATGATAAATGGAAAGAAGCTATCGCCTCTTACCGCATGCCCTGGGTCAATGTCATGGATCCTACCAACAGGGCTATTTATGCCAAATATTTTGTGGACAATACGCCCGAAATCTACGTGCTGAATAAAGAGCGAACCATCATTGGGAAGAATCTCAAAGTCGATCAGATTTCGACGATAATTGACAGGGACAGGGGCAAGCGCGGTTAAAATGCAGGGCATATTCCTGGCTCCACAGCAAAACTTCTTTGCCTTGGGGTCGGAATGGAGGCGATAAAGTTTTAAGCTTCAACAATAGGAACAGCAACTATGACAGACGACAAACGGCAATCTCAGACAGGCGTGATAGGCTCCGGTAGTTTTGGGACTGCTGTTTCTAATCTGCTCGCCATTAATACCGAAGTGTTGCTGTACAGCAGGCAGGAGGAGCTGGTCAGATCCATCAACGAAGACCACTTCCATCCGGGTTTTAAGCTCAATCTTTCTCCCAAAGTGAGGGCAACGCTGGACTTACAGGAGCTTGCAGAACGTTGCACCCTGCTTTTCCCAATTGTGCCTTCGGAGCATTTCCGCTCCATGATGAAGGATTTATCTCCATTTCTGAAACCTTACCATCTGCTCATCCACGGCACCAAAGGATTTGACTCGTCGAACCTGAGCGAAGAAGATTTGGAGTCGGGCAGGATTACCCGAAGCAGCGTCAAGACGATGAGTGAAGTGATTTTGGAAGAGTCGTCTGTTGTGAGGGTGGGTTGCCTGTCCGGTCCCAACTTAGCAGTGGAAATCATGGAAGGGCAGCCCACGGCGACCGTCGTCGGCAGTAAATACGACGAGGTGATTGAAGCGGGGAAACGAGTGCTCAGCAGCAGGTATTTCCAGGTTTTTGGGACTTACGAAATGTTGGGAGCGGAGTTGGCGGGCGCTCTGAAAAATATCATAGCCATTGGCAGCGGAATACTCGGAGGCTTAGGTCTGGGCAAAAACATTCAGGCCTTGCTGATTACCCGAGGACTGATGGAGATGATTTACTTCGGCAATGCCCTGGGAACGACTCCCAAACCATTTGTGGGCACTGCCGGAATTGGAGACTTAGTCTGTACGGCTACCAGCATGAACAGCAGGAATTACACCTTTGGATACCGCCTGGGGCGGGGAGAAACCAAAGCTGAAATCCAGGAGACTATGCCCGAAACTGCTGAGGGCGTCCGCACACTGAAAATTGCCAAACACCTGGCGGATCATTTGAAGCTGCACGTTCCAATCACGCAGATGCTGTACCGGGCTGTGTATGAGAATTACGACCTGAAGCAGGCCATTGAGTTTCTGATGAGGTATCCGTATTACGTGGATGTGGATTTTATTTGAAGATGCGACAGCCTGTTTTTTAGGAGGCTAAACATTTTTTTTGCCTAAGCAGGGTAGAAACTCGGAAAAAGGCAAAAAAAAAGTCGTACTCAGTAGTACGACTTTTTAACTTAATCCCATGAACATATCCAAAAACGAATTTCTTTTGCAGGATTTTTGTTTGATTCACAATCCTGTTTTATTTTTGCATCAGCCTAATTTTTGAAAGACAAAGATATTTTTTAATCCCATGAAATAATTTTAGCGAATTTTTGCATTAGAGTTTGTATCCCATGAACTAATTTTGATTTAGGGCTGGTTACTT
>CAZXQI010000116.1:0-7235 GCA_964643005.1 uncultured Saprospiraceae bacterium
GGACGGCAGCGCTAACGATCGAAAGTTAGACCCCGCCGTGTTCGTCTATTGGGTCGAATTAGAATACGCCGACGACCGCATCGAGTTGATCAAGGGCAGCGTGACATTGATGCATTAAGCCTTCGTGACTCGCTGAAAAGGGAGCCCCGTCTCCCTCGGCTAAGCTCCCCTGTTTTGGGAGCCTTTCATCGAATTTCACATCCAATAACTCAATTCCCTCGAGTGTACAGATTTTCCCAATCCGTACACTCGCGGACGCTTTTAGCCTAAACTTCCCGAGTTCCCGACCGTAGAAAATCCTCTAAAAAAACTTAGAAACCAGCCTCTTACTTGAATGATTGGGAAATGTCCCCTATTTTTCCACTTGTGAAATTTTAGACCGGCATGAAGACCCTATTTTCTTTTTCTCAATATGCGGTGGAATCCTATCTGTTTCTACTGCTCTTTTATGGCTACTACCGAGTTGCCATAAAATCTGCCGTGGGTTTTCAGTGGGAAAGATGGTACCTCCAGGTTGCGCCTTTATTGGCCTGCCTCCTCCCCTTTCTTTCCGCTATTCCTTTGCAAAATGGCTTTGACAGACTCGCGCTGAGCCTCCCGGTGACCGAGCTCCTCAACTGGAGGGAAAATGGCTTCCCCGAATTTACTATCAGCGTAGGCGTCATTCTGAGGCTTATTTTTTTCATGGGTTTTGCCATTCTGGCTTTCCGGTTAGTGGACAAATTATCGGCAATCGGATCCTTCTTCCTCGGCCGGGGACAAAAGCTGCCCTGGTTTATCGGCTGGCGCCATTCGGGCGTCGTTCATTTCAGTCGCCTGTTTTCTTCCTGGGATAGCTGGGACGACGAACAGAAAGACAACTGGGCCAGCCAACATTCTCCTGTTCATCCCTTTTATGCCTGGGAGGCGCTCCTGCTGCATTTTCTACTTTTACTCAACTGGTGGAATCCAGCCATGCAGGGCTTTGCTAAAGACTGGAAGACACTTTATTCCCAGGAATTTTTTCCTGAAAAAAAGCTGCGCTCTAATCTGCGTATGGCTGGCGCAACGGGTCTGTTTTTCTTCCTCGCAGTTCCCTACGCCCTGATTTCACCGGCTTACTCCCCCAGCGCCTATCTGGGATCCACCATTTCAAACTGGGCTGAAAAAGTCATTTTTGAGCGCAAAATAGCAGAGAAGGGCTATGCCCTGAGCTGGGGAGAAATATCCATTCCCTTGGAAAAACTCGCCGCTCCCAACGGATTCGGAGGAGAAATAGAATTGGAATTGCAGGATTTCCAGCAGGCGCTCCAACGCGAAATCAAAGTGCTAAAAGATGGAAAGCCCATGAAAACAGGGATTCTCAGTTTTCTCTTTTATTCAAAAACTACCGGCAATCACGCCTATATCAATGGCATAGACCCAAAAAATGTCGCGCTGAGAGATCGTCGGCAGGGGCAGGTATATAACGACAGTCTCAGGTTTGGCGACGAGCTAATGCTGTTTGGCGAAGGCGGAGAGATTTATTTGACCAGCGTAAAGTTTCACATCCGAGACCCCTACGCCGACTACGAGCCGGTGGTAAAGGTTCCAGAAATCAACAACTTAGAAGCCAATTTTTCCTTCCAAATAGTCGGCAGGGCAGGCAGGCGGGCTTTGGTAAAAATTGACACGACCAGCCCTGATTCCCGGCATATTCTGGCCATGTACGACGACCCTGCCAAATACGAGATCGTCGAAATCTCCGGCTTCCGCACCAATCGCCACTACCTTTCCGAAAGCGAAGCCCTCTCCGCTAAAGTGGCCGTTCACGAAACCCAATTAGTCCATGCGCTGCCCGACGTCTATTACCTGCCCGAATATCAGGCCTACCAAAATCAGGAAATCCGCTTAGACTGGGGAACGATGACCGCTTCTCCTTCCAGTCAAAATTATCCCGAACAGGCCTTCGCCCGGGCGGATGAGCAGCCCCTTACGCTGAGCGTCGGAGAGCGCAATTTAGAAATCGCGTCCTTTGAACTAATCATCACCGGAAAGCATATCCCCTCCTTAGGCTTCCAGACGGACAGACTGAACCACCCCGCCATCAGCCAGGTCTTGCGAAACCTGGCGCCCGAGTCGAGCATTTACTTCGACCATCTCGTGGTCAGGGACGCCGACAACAAGCTGAAATTATTCCCCGTTTCCTTTGTCTTTAACATCGGGAAATCAGACGCCTCTCACGCAGAACCATATTTCAAATAATTGAAATCTGCGAAAAAATCTATAGAATCTGCGAGCTTTCCCTCCCTCGCACAGCCTTAATTTTTGGATTCAATTCTACAGTTCGTAATTATGCAAAAAGAATGAGAGCGGCAGCAGCCGGCGCTGCCCAAAACTGAAACAGATGACTATGCAAATCACCGCGACAATACAGCCTTTCCATTTCAAACAGTTTTCTATCGCACAAGACCGCTGCAATATGAAGGTAGGCACCGACGGCGTCCTCCTCGGCGCCTGGGTGGATGTGCAGGGCGCTGAAAAAATATTGGACATCGGAACCGGAACCGGCGTGATCGCCATCATGCTCGCCCAGCGTTCCGCTACCGCAGAAATCCACGCCGTCGAAATAGACGAGGACTCCTACTCCCAGGCGGCAGAGAATATGGCCGGCTCTCCCTGGGCGGAAAGACTACAGGCTCATTTAGACTCCATCCAGCATTTTTCTAAAACCAGCGGGCGCCAATTCGATTTGATCGTGAGTAATCCCCCATTTTTCAGCGGCGGCACGCTCTCCAACAGCCAGGACAAAACTTCCGTGCGACACACTGTCAAACTGCCGCACGGCGACCTGCTCGCAGCAGTGAGAACCCTGCTCGCTCCCAAAGGCAAATTCTGCCTCATCCTCCCCAACCTCGAGGGGCTGCGCTTCCGCGAAATGGCGGCGCACTACCATTTTTATTGCTCAAAAATTACAGAGATACAATCCCGTCCCGGGAAGCCCGTGGAGCGACTCCTCCTGCAATTTGAAAAAACCGTCAAAAAATTGGAAAAAAATACGCTGCTCATCCACCAGGGAACCGCCAACCAACACAGCGCCGACTTCCAGACTTTAACAGGCGGATTTTACCTCAACATCGAGCGTTGAGCATAAAAAAAAATCTGCGGGAGATCTGCGCAATTTGCAGAAGAATCTCCCCAATCTGCGAGAAACGCCTCCGCCAGACTAAACCGCAGTTTTGTATTCGGTAAACTTATACCCTACGCCGCGCACAGAGTGAAAAAACTTCGGATTGCGCTGATCCTCCTCAAAATACTTTCGGAAGGCGAGGATGAAATTATCAATGGTGCGGGTGGAAGGAAAGACGTCATAGCCCCAGACAGATTGGAGAATCTGGTTTCGGGAAACCACTTCATTTTTGCGGTCAATCAACAGCTTGAGGAGCATGACTTCCTTCTTCGTCAGCGCAAAAGACCCGTCAACGCCCGTCGCTTCAAAGGTCAGAAAGTTGACCTTATTTTTTCCAAATTCAAAAATCTCCGGCGTGTTCTCCGGCGATTTGTTGGTGCGGCGGATGAGGTTGTTGACCCGCAGCAGGAGTTCTTCTAAGTGGAAAGGCTTTGTCAGATAGTCGTCGGCGCCCTTTTTCAAACCGGCAATGCGATCCGTGGAGCCGTCCTTTGCCGTCAGGAAAATAATGGGCATCTCCATATCAGTCAGTCTGATTTGCTCACAAATCTGAAAGCCGTTCATTTCCGGTAACATGACGTCGAGAATGATCAAATCGAAGTGCTGATCCTGAAAAAACCTGAGCGCTTCCCTGCCCTTTCCGGTCGTCACCACTTCAAAGCCCTCCATTTCTAAATTGAGCCTGACGACGTCCCGGATATTCTCTTCATCTTCTACAAATAAAATTCTCATGGTATTTCTATTTCAGCTTACCGCTGGTTGTATTTGTTTTGGAAACGCCGGTAGAGCATTTCCTGTTTATTGTCGAGGTTGATTTCCCGACCCTGGATGAATGCCTGCACGACTTTGCAGCTACGCATGTCGAGGGCGTCGCCTTCGGAGATGAAAAAAGTAGCGTCCTTGCCTGCCTCTAAGGTTCCGACAGTTTTGTCAATGCCCATGATCTTAGCCGTACTGGAAGTCAGCGCTTTGACGGCGTCCTCGTAAGCAAGACCGAATGGAACAGCCTGCCCCGCCTGAAAAGCTAAGTTGCGCTGCTGCCAGAACCCCTTATGGCTAAAGCACCATTCAACGCCGGCAGCCTGCAACATGGCGGGCGTCTTATACGGCTGGTCCACGTCTTCGTCCTCGCGGGAAGGCAGGCGCTGCGTGGAGGCGATGATAACCGGTACCTTGTGTTCTTTCAAAAAATCGGTAATCAGCCAGGAATCCTGCCCGCCGACGATGGTCGGCGTGATTTGGTATTTTTCAGCAAAAAGCACCGCCTCCATAATAGGCTGCACCTGATCTGCATGGATGAACAGGCGTTTGCTGCCGTCGAACAATCCGCTGGTAGCTTCAAAAAGAAGATTGGCGTCATTGGAGCTGCTCTTTTGAAAATAGGCTTTTGCCTGACCGAAAAATTCTTCTAATTCCCGCACCTGCTCGTCGTAGCGCTCATTCTTCGTCACCTGCTGTTGCCACCAGTTGAAGGTAGATATAACAGGCCAGTTTAGGTGCAGGGCGATATCGGTAGCGTAGGCGGCGTCTTCCCAGTTCCAGGCATCGAGTACGACGACGCTGGAGGAGCCTGAAATTCTGCCTCCACTGGGAACCGTCTCCGCCATCAGGATGCCCATCGAGCGGATGGTCGGCGTAATTTCCGAATCAGTGTCGTAGGCCACGATAGAGCGGATGCTCGCATTCAGATTCCCAATTTCCGCATTATCTACCGAAGCTTTTACTGCGCCAATTTCCTGTAGTCCCAGCGAGGTATTCGGAGCGATAAACCCGGGATAGATATGCTTACCGGCTGCGTCTATTACCCTGTGGCCGGGGAAGTTCCGTTTAATGGTCGCCTCGTCCACCACCGTGAATTTGCCTGCTTCAAAGGCGAGGAGGCTATTTTCAACGACCTGGCCGTTTCCGAGGTGAGCCGTCGCTCCCCGTACGACAATCGCCTGCGTTTGCGGCGGAGCGGGAACCGGGACGTATTGGGCAGAAGTGCGCTCTACGGAGCAGAAATAAAAGGCAATGGCCAAAAGGAAGCTGATCTGAAATTTCATAGTTCGCATGTTTTTTAGCTACGGAGCAGGGAGGGCGCCGGAGTTTTGCGGCGATGAGCCTAACCTGTATTTCCGCCGGCAAATATTTTTCGGTAAAGATAAAAATTGTCCGGGGATGCAGGTCTCGTAAATTTATTTGAAAAGGCGAGCCTCGGCTTCCCGCAGGTAATCTAAACTGGCTCTGTCCTCCGGGTCTTCGCTGGGGGCGTTCTCAAACCAGGCTTTCAGCATTTCGCGAGCCAGTTGTTCCGAAGTGCTGCGCAGGCTCATGGCTAAGATGTTGGCATCGTTCCATTTGCGGGCGCCGGCGGCAGTTTCGGCATCCTGACAGAGGGCGGCGCGAACCCCCCGGACTTTGTTGGCTGCCAGACTGATGCCCGTACCCGTCCAGCAAAACAGCACAGCCTGATCAAATTCGCCGGAGGCTACTTTTTCGGCTACTTCAAGGGCTATCTTCGCCCAGGGCGCCGGCGTCGTCACGATGGCTCCAAAGGGGACGACTTCATGACCCATCTTCCTAATCTCTTCCACGACTACCCGCACTACCGGCGCGTCCATATCTGTTCCAACTGCTATTTTCATTTTTCAAATTTTTGTTTAGAGTAAATGTCGGCGGGAGTTTTCCCGCTGATTGCGCAGACTTTATCGCTGATTTTTCTGATTTCCATCTGAGGGGCAAAGTTATCGCTTCCGAAGGTATGGCAGTTTTTTTAGAAAAAACACAGCGCGAGAATGGAGCCTAAATAGGGTGTGAATTTTATTTACCGGCAATGAATACTGCCAAATTGGGTATTTCCCAAAAAAATCAAATTCTTTTGGCCAGCTTTGCGCCCCGCAAACGGGCTGTTGCAGAAGTTCTGCATCACCCCGTCATTATCCTTTTTGAAATTTTATCCTGATAAATCTTTTTTCAAATGATCAATGGAAAACCGCTGATTTCCGGCATTCTGCAAGTTGGACTCGGCAACGCTTCTATCCATACCACCTGGGACTGGTACCGCGAGTACGTGGGTTTCGACATTCCCATTTTCAACGAGGCGGCAGAGGCCTCGCTGATGTTGCCCTATACGGGCGGCGTCCCCCGAAAGCGGCACGCCATCATGGCCATCAATCTGCGCGGCGGAGGAGGAATAGAGCTTTGGCAATACACGGAGCGCACCCCGCAGGCGCCTGCCTTTTCTCCGAAATTGGGCGACCTGGGAATTTTTATTTCAAAAATAAAATCCTCTAACGTGCCCGCCGTCTTTGAGCAGTTTAAAAAAAGCGGGGTGAAGCTGTTGAGCGACCTAATCCACAATCCCGCCGGCCAGCAGCATTTTTATTTGAGCGACCCATTTGGAAACATTCTCGAAGTGGTGGAGGGAAATCACTGGTTTTCAAAAGGTAAGCGAATGATTGGCGGGGTGCTCGGCTGCGTGATTGGCGTCTCAGACCTCGAACGCTCCCTGCCCTTTTACAAGAACATCCTCGATTGCGACGCCATGGTTTTTGACGAGACAAAAGATTTTGAAGAACTGTCCGGCCTGCCGGGCGGGAACCGTTCCTTCCGACGGGTGCTGCTGCGCCATAGCGAGCCAAGGCGGGGCGCCTTCGCCCGACTGCTCGGCAATTACGAAATTGAATTGGTGGAAGTTCAGAGCCAGACGCCCCGCAAACTTTTCCAAAATCGCTTCTGGGGCGACTTAGGCTATATCCACCTCTGCTTCGGTATTTCCGGCATGAACGCCATGAAACAACAATGTGAGCGCTTAGGCTATCCCTTCACCGTTGACAGTTCCAACAGCTTCGACATGGGCGAGGCCGCCGGGCATTTTAGCTATATCGAAGACCCGGACGGTACGCTCATCGAGTTCGTGGAGACGCACAGAATCCCCCTTATGAAAAAATTGGGCTGGTACTTAGACCTCCGCAAACGCCGCCCGGATAAGGCTCTACCCAACTGGATGCTCAAAGCCATGCGCTTCAACCGCATACGATGAATTTTTGAACGATGAATTTTTGAACGATGAATTTTTGAACGATGAATTTTTGAACGATGAATT
>CAZXQI010000116.1:7335-11628 GCA_964643005.1 uncultured Saprospiraceae bacterium
TTTGTTAGGGCAGGCTTTTTTAGGCGCGCACAAAATCCAGACTAATTCATTTTTTTTAAAAAAATCTACAGGAAAAAAACCTCCGCCAGATCCGAAGTAAGTTCGGACTGATTTTCTCCTCCATCAAAAATCATCTACTGGAAACCCATTGAGCTGAGCCGGCTTCTATTCGCTATCAAAACCCACCTTCATCCTCGCCATCAGGTACCTCCGCCGGAGGAGCGGCCGCTTTCATTTCTTTTTTTGGCAATAGCAAATCCTCTACGGAGCGGGGCTGCTTTTCGATTTGCCAGTTGAAGCCCTGCATTTTCAACTGCTCGTGGTCGGCCTTTTTCATGGGAAGCAAAGTCGCTTTAGGCTCGGTATAGAAGTGGATACCCTCTACTTTGTTGTCTCCGAATTCAATCAGCATTTCGCTGCAAATCGCCTTGTTGACGCCCATGTAAGCGCGGTCGTCGTCTAAGGCGTAATAGACGGACTCGGCGTTGCCCGATACCCTCACCCGCCGCAGATTGCTGTTCTCAAAAAAGGCGGTGCTGTTCTTTCCCTTGATCTGGTTGAAAAAAACCTCGTCCGGCGTATTGATGATGAAGGAATTTTGCCGCAGGAAAATCCGGTCAATTTTGTCGTTGGCCAATTGGATATTCACGGTGTCCGCCGAAAACTGCGAGGTATCCGACCAGATGAGCGGCTGCCGAAAAAGCCGGAACAAGGAATCTAAGGAGCTGTACGACAGCGAATCGCAAATCGCCTGTAAGTTGCTTTTGAAAATCCGGACATCGCGATAAGCCAGGATGAGCCGGGGAGGCTTTTCTTCTTCCTCCGCCCCGATTTCGACAGGGTTTTCAATATTTGTGGAATCTGAGAGGAGGTTTGGCGGTTCGGGAGATTCGGGATGGAGCGTATTGGCAGCCTCCGGCTCCAGAGGAAAAAGCGGGCTTACTTTTTTGTCCGACAGAGTATCTTCCACGGCAGCCGGCAGCGAGTCGGTGTCCGGCATTTTGACTTCGGAAATGGCTGCGGAGTCGGGCAGTTCCCCCGACGAAAGGGCGAGGCTGTCCCGCATTTCTAAAGAATCTTCCGCCACTATTTCACTGGACAGGAGCGTGTCGGCGCTGAGGTAGAGCGAGTCGCCGTCAATCACTTTGATCATGAGCGGGCGACCATATTTGCCGCCGCTGGCTTTAATGAAGTTGCGCTTTTTGGAATGCTCGGCGTATTCGCAGACGACGGTGAGCTTCTCGACCGTATCCGTCCAGACGACCTGGCCGACGACGATGGCGATATCTTTTTTTTTGTCGTAGTCCACCTGAAGGGCGTCGAGGGTCTGGCTGCCGTCCTCGATATGAGTACGGCCTATAGTGGAGTAGGTTCCGTTCCGGGCGTCGTAGATGATTCGGTCTCCCCGAATGGTTCTGTCGCCGTCCCGGATGAAGGCGTTTCCCTCTAAGACGGTGACTTCCGTCAATTCACTGTGGACGATCAATTCGGCGATAGCCAGGCTGGTACTGTCTTCGATATGGGCCTCGCTGATGAGAGTTACCTCTTTGAGGCTGCCGTCGTAACGCATCACTTTCGCCCAGGCTTTGCGATCGCCTTTAAGGTACTGTGGGTTTTTGGTGAAAGAAGCCTGCTTTTCTTTGATATTGTAAAAGCCCGCCTCGGTATAAATACGGGCGGAATCCTGAGCGATGAGGGTCGGCGCCAGAAAGGTGGCCACCTCGGAAGAGGCCTGGTATTTCAGCGTATCCGTACGCAGCGTAAAGTCGGGGTTGACAATCACGACATTGTCTTTAAAAAAGATATCGTTGGTCTCCGTGTTGAAATATCCTCTGACGCTGGTGAGGAAAGTGGTGTCGTTCGTGAGCGTGGCGCCGGTGAGATAGGTGGCGATTTTGGTGTTGGCGTTGTAGCTCATCTTTTCGGTGAACAGCTTCTGTTGGCCGTTCAGCAGGGAGACGTTGCTGAATAGCTCGGCGATTTTAATATCGCTGCGGTACTCTCCCGAATCGGCAAAAATGGTCGTGCTCTCTCCGTGTTGGAGGATAAAATTTCCGGTGGCCGTCACGGCGCTGCTGTTTACGATGAGGGCGCTGTCGCAAAAGAGGAAGACGCTGTCTTGGTACAGTTCCACGTTGCCGACGAGTTTTTTCAGGGTGTCCAAGCCGACGATTTTATAAGAAAACTCATCCGAGAAGCGGATGTGGATGAAGGGATCTCCCCCCTGCGTCCCGGGCGTATTCTGCTGCTGGCCGAGGGCGCTATGCGCCGCCGCCAGAAAAAGCGTCAGGAAGAAAATTTTAAAAAGGAAAAATTTCATAGTACAGCAACTCATCCAAAGGAAACGGGCGAAACTCAGCGGGCATTGTCGAAGATAAACGTCGGAACCCGCTTAGTTGATGCGCTTCCGCTCTCGACATTTTTCAATTATTCCGGGAATCAGACCATGAGCGCTGGATCGCCGATGGCCTTCATTTGCGAAATAACTTTCACCGGGTCTTCCGCTTTGAAAATGCTGCTGCCCGCCACGAGCGCATCGGCGCCTGCCCGAAGCAACTGCTCCGCATTTTGCAGTCCCACCCCGCCGTCCACCTCTATCAGCGTGGCGGTGTTCTGGACGATGATCATCTCTTTCAGCTTTTTGATTTTGGGGATGCTCTGGTAGATAAACTTCTGTCCTCCAAAGCCCGGATTCACGGACATGACAATGACGATATCGGCCAGTTCCAAAATATCTTCCAACAGGGACACCGGTGTATGCGGATTGATAGCCACCCCCGCCTTTGCTCCCGTCTCTCTGATTTGTTCCAAAGTCCGGTGCAGGTGTGGGCAGGCCTCGTAATGCACCGTCATGCTGTCGGCGCCGGCCTTGCGAAATTCTTCGATATACTTCTCCGGCTCCACAATCATCAGGTGAACGTCCATGGGCTTGCGGGTCATCTTTCTCATAAATTCCACGATGAACATGCCGAAGGAAATATTCGGCACAAAGCGCCCGTCCATGACGTCCAAATGGAACCAGTCCGCTTCGCTAAAATTGACCATGTCAAAAACGGCCTGTAGATTCCTGAAATCGGCGGCCAGAATGGATGGGGCGACAATGTGTTTTTTGCGCATAGTTGTTGATGGTTTATGCTGATTCTAAATTCTTTATTCCTTTTTCGCTAAGCTCGCCGAGTGGGTTCACCAAGCGGTTTTTCTTTTTTTTATCATAAAATATCAGGGTATAGGGCAGGTTCAAAAAACCTTTCAGGCTCGTCACTT
Organism: uncultured Saprospiraceae bacterium; assembly: GCA_964643005.1. Classification (GTDB taxonomy): domain Bacteria; phylum Bacteroidota; class Bacteroidia; order Chitinophagales; family Saprospiraceae; genus UBA6168. The sequence goes on from CAZXQI010000116.1 coordinate 10,600, forward strand.
CTTCATGCTCCCCGTCGCAAAAACCTGATCCGGCGCAGGCTGTTCGCTGCCGCCTTTTGGCTCCTGCGAGATAAAAAATCCGGTAGCGTCTTTGACGAACTGCACGGGTTTCAGTTTACCGCTCTGGCTATTCAGGTCAAAGACGCCGAGGCTGACTAAATTCTTGCCGACGACAGCCCACAACTGGTACTCTTTATTGCTTTCCGGTTCCGGCAAATTGATAAGGTCTAAGAAGGCTGATTGCTTGACGTCATTCCAGTAAACCACGGCTAAGGCCTCTTCGCTCAGCTTTGTGCCTTTCAGTTGCACGGTTCGGGTAGCCCAGTGTCGAATAGCGACAAACTGCTCCAGCAATTCCGCATCTTTTGTCTGCCTGGCCTGGCTCTCTTTTTTGTAGTCGTCAAACTGCGCTTCGAGGGTCTGGGTCTCCATCTTAGCCTCTTCTATTTGTTGCCAATATTCCCAGGCTTTATAAAGAGCGCCCAAAAACAAAAGTCCAAACAGTACGGCGGCGATAGCGCCTAAGTTGATTCCGCTTCGCTTCTTCTCCAGCTGAAAGGCTGCCGGTTCTGCCGGTTTTGTTTTCTCAGGCTGGGGCGTAGGTTTGTGTTTTGGCTTTGCATTGCCCTCAACCCGCTGAAGTATTAGGTTTTTCAAGCTCTCCGGCGGCTGAACGGCATGCGCCCGAATATAGCGATCCAGTCTCCCCCTGATGGAAGCCAGTTCCTGCCGCACTTCGGGAAATTCGGTCGCCACTTCTTCTACCTCCTTCGCCTCTTCAGGCGAGGCAAGGCCGAAGACATACAAATCCAAAATCCCGGAAGTTATGAATCCCTTATAATCTACTCTTTTCATAAAAAAATAATTGCTGGAAATTTGGCAGGAGTTTCCGCAGGGAGTTTCTGCTGGTTTCCCGCCGGGTTTCCACTGAATTTCAATTGATTCTCCGCATGGCCATTCGGAGGCGATTTCTCACCGTTCCGGCAGGAATATTCACTTCCTTTTCAATTTCCTCTTTTGAAGCCCCCA
>CAZXQI010000117.1:0-11559 GCA_964643005.1 uncultured Saprospiraceae bacterium
CTTACCTGTGAGAATTTTTTTCAAAAAAATATTTATGAAAATAAAAATACTATCGGGAACCTTACTCTTTCCTCTCCTCTTAGCCTTCGGTTGCGCTCCACAGAAAACAGAAAAAACCAATGATGCCAGACGCCCGTACCCCGTCAATCTCGATGGCCTCAGCGTCGAACAAAAGCTGCACAAACTAAATGCGCTATCCGACAGCATTTACAATCTGGGGAACGTGGAAGCAAAAACGATCTACCCCCGATTTTTCAGCGAAAAAGATATTGCTGTATTGCGCGGGATAAACGGCGAGCCTACCCTTTGGGTGCTGAGCGCCTTCCCCCCAAACGCTGAAACCCGTGATTTTTTCTTTTTTAAAAATGGCGTCCTCATCAATTTCAAACATCGCGAGTGGTTTAAAACAAATAATCCCCGCACAAAGGAAATCAACTGCTTCATGGACAAAGACGGCGTCTTCCATATTTTAGAGCGCTCCATGCCCCTAAGCCCGGGGCAGAACCCCAGCCCGGTGCTCAACCTCGCCTATACGGAAAGCAAGATGGACAAGGATTCCATGTTTGTCGTCATCAAAAAGGAATTGTCAAAACTCGAAACAGCCGCCGGTCAACGCTGAAGAATGGAAAACTATTGAAGCCTAAAATCTACGGAAACCACGAACCGCCGTATTCTCAATATTTTTTTTGAAAAATATAGACCTAAGTGATTGTTAATCAGCATCCTGTAATTGCCCTTTCTCACAATATAAACTTCCGTATCTTTGCGGGCTAAAAAAACGACAGAAGCGATAGTTCTTATTTTTAGGAGAATTCAAAACTGTCCATTAATTCTTAAAGCTATGCAGGATAATAAGAAACCCAGTTTGTTACAAGCTTTCAACGAAAAAGGAGAGCACATCAGCCCGAAACTTCCCGAGAACCAAAAAAATTTTCTGATAGACATTGACGGTACCGTCTGCGACGACGTTCCCAATGAAGAGCCGGAGCGCATGTCGCTCGTCGAGCCTTATCCCGACGCTTTAGAAATCTGCAACAAATGGTATGACCAGGGCCATATCATTACCTTCTTTACTTCCCGCACCGAAGCGCATCGCGAAATCACCGAAGAATGGTTAGACAGGCACGGCTTCAAATACCACAGTATTCTCTTTGGCAAGCCCCGCGGTGGAAACTACCACTGGATTGACAACCACATCGTCAAGGCGACCCGCTTCAAAGGCAGGTTTACCGACCTGACCACCCAGCTCCGCGAGATCGAAGTCTTTCAGTCCTAATCTCTGAAAGGACTTTAAAATTCAGTAGAAAAAATTTGAAGAAAAAACGGATTGATTTCCCCTTTCGGTGAAAATCATCTGCGAGAACCCCTGTCGCAAGGAAATGGGAGCTAGCTCAAACTCATGAAGCCTTAGTAGTTGAGCAGACTCAGAGGCCGAGGACTTCCCCTTTGCCGGATTGGAGTCGGTGGTAGAGTTTCACAAAGCGGTGGCTGATGGTGACGATATCTTTGGTTTCCAATTCAATGCTGAAGACGAGCATGCTGTTGCGCCTGCCAAAACTCTCATTTCTGATACCTTCGATTTGAGTGGCGAGCAACTTCTCCATCATATCGTAAATGGCTTCCTTCTCGGCCCTCAATGTGGCGATACTTTCAAAATTGGCCGCCTCCATCCTGCGGGCTACGTGCTCTAAATAAAAACTGACGGCAGCTACTAAGGAGCGAATGCCTTCCGCCTGTTTCTTTTTTAAGGACTTGTGGCTGTTCTCGACGTGATTGCGGCAAACGTCCACCACATTTGTAGTAGCTCTGGCGATGTCCTCTTCAAAATCGTACACCAACAAAAACAACCTGCCCACTTCAATTTCCTCATTTTCTACCCGCTTGATGGCCTTGAACATCTTTTTGCGGAGCGTTCCCACCCTTGAATTCAATGCATTGCAGTTCTGTACGGATTCCTGAATCTTAGAGCGGTCTTCCTGGAGTAGGCCCGCGATGGCTGTATTGTAAGTATTGATGACGTCGTGCAGCAGTTCGGCCACTTTATGCGAAGTATCTTTTACGATATGAGCGGCTGCAATAGAACCGGTTTCAAGATCGAAAGCGTCTAACTCCTCCTTGCTCTTCGCCCGCCTGTCGTATAGCGCCGAAGAGCGGTACATGAAGAAAATCAGCAACCCCAGTAGAACCACGACCGCCCACATGCCGAAAGCATAGATCAGCCAGGCCATGATGCCGGAGGCGACGAATGCGATAAGCGCCGTGATGAACCATCCCGCAATGACGTTCAGCACGCCGGCCACCCGATAGACGGCGCTGTCTAATCCCCAGGCGCGGTCGGCCAGAGAGGCGCCCATTGCTACCATGAAGGTGACATAGGTGGTGGAGAGCGGCAGCTTCAATGAAGTGGCGAATGCGATGAGCGTACTGGCAACGGACAGATTCACGGCGGCGCGAACTATGTCAAAAGCAGGTTGATTAGCTTCGTTCTGCCCTTCGAGCGGCGTAAAGCGAGCGCCCATTTTGTCCAGGACAGAGCGCGGGATGACAGCCAGAGCGGCATTGCCTGTATTTCGCATCATGCGCACGATTCTCCTGGCCAGCATATTGGGAGCGAAAGTTTCCTGCCCCTCGCCCTGGCGGGCTAATGACAACTCAGTTTCTATGACGGAGCGGGATTTTTTGGAAAGCCAGAGCGTCAACACCATGATGAGACCCGCTATCGCCAACAGAAAAGTTTCCGTGCGCACGGGCTGAGCCAGAGAGTTCATGGTCAGCTCGCCTGGCGCCAGACCGGAGGCTACCCAGGCTTTATAGCTTTCAAATCCGGCAATGGGTACGCCGATAAAATTGACGAGGTCGTTGCCCGCAAAAGCCATCGCTAAGGAAAAAGTTCCCGCCAAAACGACGATGCGCAGCATGTTCACTTTGAACAGGACATACAGCAACTGCATCAAAAGGCTCCAGAAAACAAAAGAGCCTGCCAACAGCAGCAGAATGTGCGTGGATACCCAGTTGATGAACCCCTCCGAAACAAACGAGGCGCCTTTGATGCCCTTAAAAAAGAGGAAGTAGGTTAAAAGAGACAGAGCAGCGCCCGACCATACCCCGCCGACCCATTTTAATTTAGACTCGTAGTTGAAGGTGAAAATCAGCCTGGATAAATACTGGATGACGGCGCCCGCCAAAAATGCAATGACAATTGAGGCGAGTATGCCCGTAATTATTCCCAATGCGCTGGCCGTATTGATGTAGGAAGACAAGGTGCTCAGGTTGTCGCCATTGTCGACAATCTTCAACAGAGCCACGACAACAGCCGCCCCCAGTAACTCGAAGACGATGGAAACAGTGGTAGATGTGGGGAAGCCCAGGGTGGTAAAAGCGTCCAACAGCATAATGTCCGCAATCATCACGGCGATGAAAATGACCATGACATCGGCAAATTGAAAAAATTGCGGATTGAAAATGCCTTTGCGCGCTATCTCCATCATGCCGCTGGAAAAGGTGGCGCCGATGAAGATGCCTATTGAGGTGACAATCAGAATGACTTTGAAAGAGGCGGTGCGGGAACCAACAGCAGAGTTTAGAAAGTTGACAGCGTCGTTGCTGACGCCGACCTTTAAATCTACAATAGCAAGGGCGAACAGAATAACTACAAAGACTAAATAGTATTCGGTCATAGAATTTGCTTTAGTTAGCTTTTTCGTCTGGTCTTGCCTGAAATTGGCGGCGCAAAAATAGCAGGTTCATTTTAACTTTTACATTTTAAAACAGAATAATGACAGAAGGACTGTCCGGGACTCTGCTCCCCGTTCTTAGATTTACACAGAAGTTTTTTTTTAAAAAAAAGCAAAAACTCATTGGAGCTTTAGCTCCACGACATAAGAATCTCCTTCCCTGCGGACAATCTTGAATCCCCGCCGTTCGAACATGCCCAACATGATTTCATTGGAAGATAGCACCTGGGCGTGGATGCGCTCAAGGCCTCGCTCCCGGGCAATGTCCAAAATGAAATTAGTCAGGCTGCTCCCCAGTCCCTGCTGGTGCCAGGGGTCGGCGACGAGGATGGCAAATTCGGCGCTGCGGTTGCCGTAGTCGTTGACTAAGCGCACCACGCCCGCCAGCATGTGCCTACCTTCCTGCTCCACTTCTGCCACGATGGCTAATTCTCTGTCGTAATCAATATGGGTGAAGTGTACCAAAAACTTGTGGCTCACTTTGGGCACGTAGCCAAAAAAGCGGAAGTTGATGCTCTCCCTGCTCAGCTTTTCAAACAACTCGGCCTCCAGTGGCTCGTCCTCCGGCCGGATGGGGCGAAGCAGCGCCGCCTGGCCGGACTTCATCGTCACGATTTTGCTGTAGTGCTCCGGATAAGGCGAAATGACTAAATGGTCGAAATCAAAGGTGTCCTTCCTGACGTGTTTTTCTTCCAAAACGATATGCGAATCCAACACCACCCCATCGCGTTCGTCCATTGCCAGGGGGTTGATGTCTATTTCGATGATTTCCGGAAAATCCATGACGAGATAAGAAAACTTCACCAACAGGAATTGTAACTCTTCTAAGTTGGCGCCCGCCTGCCCCCGATAGCCTTTGAGCAAGTCGTAGATGGTAGTGCGCTCGATGATGCGCAGCGCCAGCGCCATGTTCAGCGGGGGCAGACCGAGGTTGATATCCTTAAACACTTCCACCGCCGTGCCGCCCATGCCAAAGGCAATGACGGGACCGAAGATGGGGTCTTTTTTTGCCCCTAAGAGAAGCTCGAATTTTTTGGACATCATTTTTTCTACCAAAATCCCCTCGATGCGGGCATCCGGCCGGTGCAGGCTCACGCTGGCCATGATCTTGTCAAAGGCTTTTCTCACCTCTTCCGCAGAATGGATGTTCAGGACGACGCCGCCGACATCTGTCTTGTGGCCAATATCAGGGCTGTCAATTTTCATCACCACTGGGAAGCCGATTTCCTCCGCAAAATTGATGGCCGCCTCCACCGTGCCGGCGACGAGGTTGCGGGCGACGGGAATATCGTAACAAGTCAGCAACTGCTTGCCTTCCGCTTCCGTGAGTGTCTTCTTCCCCGACCGGAGCGCAGCCTGAATAATGGCTCTGGCTTTTTCCTTGTCCGGATTGAATTTATGAGGCAGGGCAGAAGGCGTTTCATAGTAAAGCTCGATATCTCTGGAATGCCTGTACATGCGGATGAAGGCCATCACCGGTTCCTCAGGATAGCGGTAGTTGGGGATGCCCGCCGCCTCAAGGACTTCCCGACCTTCGGCGACGTCGGCCTCTCCCATCCAGCAGGCGAGGATGGTTTTGGGACTGTCTTTCGCAATTTTGACGACCTCCTCTGCTATTCTCGTCGGACTGATGACCGCCTGGGCAGCCGTGACGACGACTGCGCCATCCACATTTTCATCGTCCAAAACCAATTTCAGCGCCTCCCCGTATTTCTCAGGAGAAGTGTCGCCGAGGACATCTACCGGCATGCCCCGACTCCAGGCAGGCGGTAAAATATCGTTGAGCGCCTTCATAGTCTCAGGCGACAACTTCGCCAACCGGCCTTTCTGACTCATCAAAAAATCGGTGGCGAGGACGGCGGGGCCGCCGGCATTAGTGACGATGGCGAGGCGATTGCCCTTTGGCCTGGGCTGGGTAGCTAAGGCATGAGCCACGTGAAATAATTGCGAAACCGTATCCACCCGGATGACGCCCGCCCTGCGGAAGGCTGCGCTAAAGGCGGCGTCGTTTCCAGCTATGGAGCCGGTGTGCGACAAAGTGGCCTGCGCCCCCTCTGCGCTGCGCCCCGCTTTCAGAACGACCACCGGCTTGGTGCGGGAGAATGCCCGCGCTGCGCTCATGAATTTTCGCGGCTCGTCCATGGTCTCCATGTAAATCAGAATACAGGCCGTATTCGGGTCGGTTCCAAAATAGTCAATGAGGTCGTGAAACCCCACATCGGCCATTTCCCCCACTGAAACAAAATGGCTAAAGCCAATGCTCTGGTCAACCGACCAGTCCAAAATCGCCGTACAGAGCGCCCCGCTTTGGGACACGAAAGCAATCTTCCCGGGCAGAGCCATGCGGCTGGCAAAGGTGGCGTTCAGTCCTGTCCAGGGCGAAATGATGCCCAGACAGTTCGGCCCGATGATGTGGATATTGTATTTGCGGGCGGTTCGGGTAATCTGGTCGTACATTTTCTTCCCGTCCTTCCCGGACTCTTTGAATCCGGCTGAGATAATGATGATGCCGCCGACCCCGGCCTGCCCGCATTCTTCGACGACATCGGGGACGAATTTGGCAGGCGCCGCAATTACCGCCAGATCCACCCCGCCCGGAATCTTTTTCACGGAGGCATAGCTTTTCTGACCCTGAATTGTACTGTGTCCCGGATTGACGGGATAGATTTTTCCCTGAAAGCCGCCCTTGAGCAAGTTGTCCATCAGAGCATAGCCGACGGTTCCTTCCTTGTTGGAAGCGCCAATCGCAGCGACGGATTTTGGCTGAAATATTTTGTCGAGTGGATACATTTCTTCTGAAGCGTTTAAAAGATTTGAATCGTTCGGAGGATTTGGTTTGCCGGAAGTTCCGGAGAGGAGTTATCGAAGTCAGATGCTCTTTTTTTATTTCTCCGGGGGTCAAAGAAAGTGCTTTCTAAGCATACTAAGGATGCGGACGCCCAGCAAAAAACTTTTAAGCAGTTTTTGCGCTCCCGCTTTTATAGACCTGATTGTTTGAAAAGTCTGTTGTCATTCAATCTGTCATTTTCCGCTGGAACCGGGCGGCGGTAGTTTATCCCTCATTTTTCCTTCATCCCTTTTTTCTTTTTTTTAAAAATAAAAAAAACGAATACCCCCAATACCAGCAACCCCATCCCGGGTAGCGCCTGCCAAGGTCTTTCAACGATCGTATTCAGGGCAAACGCCGCTGAAATCGCGACAAAAACAAATGGCACAACCGGGTAGCCCCATGCCCTGACGGGACGCAGAGCGGCTTTTCTTTTTTTTCTAAAAATAAAAACGGCGGCGGCGGCTAAGCCCATGAAGGCGATATCCATGAAAGTAACGAAGGTGATGATTTTGTCAAACAGCCCCCGGAAGAAGAACAGCACAGCCATTGCCCAGACCACCTGCACCAGCATGGCCGCTACCGGGGTGCGCCAGCGCGGATGCACGAAAGCCAGTTGTTTGAAAAAAATGCCGTCGGCGGCCATGGCGAAGTAAATCCTCGGCGCCGACATGGTGTAAATGCTGATAGTCCCGAAAATGGATAGCGCTATGGCAATGGCCACTAACCTGCCGCCCCATGGCGCCAGAGTAGCTACGGCATCGCCCGCCACGCGAGGAGTTTCTGCGATAGCGTCTAAAGGCAGCAGCAGCATGTAGGCAAGGTTGACTAATAGGTACATGGTCGCGACGATGAGCGCTCCGAGGAACATAGCGCCCGGGACGGTGCGATGCGCATTCTTTGCCTCGCCGGCCACGTAGGTGGCGTGGTGCCAGCCTCCAACGGAAAACAGCACGCCGATCAGCCCGGTCAGCATGGCGGAACTCAGATTGGCGGGCATATTCTCCTGAAGAGAAAAATCGAGATGTACCGCTTCCGGATCATAAAAGAGAAAACCAGCCGCGACAATCCCGCCGATGGCCAGCAGTTTCAGGCCGGTAAAGAAATTGGCCAGACTCTGGCTGACGCTGACGCCGAGGATGTTCACCCCGGTGAGGAATAACATGGTGAGAGCTGCGATGGCAATCTTTGCGCCTTCGCTCATGTCAGGGGCAAAAACCTTCATGTACTCTGCGAAGGCCACGCACAATCCCGCCAGGGCTCCCGTGTTGATGACTAAGAGGACGACCCAGCCGTAGAGGAATCCGGTCATCTCTCCATAGGCTTCTTTCAGATACACATAGACTCCGCCGGAGTGAGGAAACATGCCGCCCAATTCGCTGAAGGTCAGGGCGCCGGTGAGCGCTATCAGTCCCCCGATCGCCCAGACGGCCAGCACTAAAACCGCATTGGGTACGGCCTGGACGATTTGCGCCGGTGTTACGAAAATGCCCGATCCGATGCAGGAGCCGACAGCGATCATGGTCAGCCCGTAGAGCGTCAGATTCTTATTGAGTTGAGTCATCGTTTTGCGCTGAAACCCCAAACTATTGTCGGGGTGTGGAATAATTGCAGGCGGCTAAAGGTACAGCTATGAGGCGGGTTTGACTCATCTTTTTAAATTTTGCCTTCCATCGCCCGTCCATTTTTCCGGAATAGTATTTTAATGATTTTGGAAAAATGGCGGGTGGAGGTGCGCCACTTTTCAGCGAACGCTGGCGTCGTTTTTCCCCAAATAAAAAAGGCTCCGAATACTGCGAGATTCGGAGCCTTTTTCACGCCAAATATTTTACGTCATTTGGAAAATCTTTCTAAAGGATATCCGACGAGGGCTTTCAGCGCTGAAAGCCCCAGGGTTCTGGATACTCTCTCGTTGAAGCCTTCATTCATGAAGTAATCTTCGAAGAGCGCCCAGTTTTGGAAATAGCTGATTCTCAGGGCTGTGGCGATATCTTTTAGCATGGGATCCTGTCCGGCCCAAGTGTCGATGCCGTTCCATAGACTGGTATTCCAGGCGTCGAGCGCCTTCCGCTCATCGTCGCCGATGGCTTGGGGAGCGAGGTAGAGTTGCGCCAGTTCCGAATGGCTCGCAGTGCGCTTAGTCTCATTGGCCTGGCTTTTACCGCCGAGGTCCTGAACTATGGCGTTTAGCAGGCGCACTTCGCCCCATTCCCAAAACCCGCCGCAGGAGCCTATTTTCAAATTGCTGTTGTAGCCTTTTTGAGGGCCAAAGGCTTTGAGCGCTATGCCGGGATTCTGGCTGAAAAGCCAACAGGGAGCGGAGACCTTTTCGGCAGAGGCTTCATGGAGATAGCGAATGTGTTGCAGCAATTGGTTGATGTCATTGTAGGAGTAGGTGGCGCCTGGATTAAATTGAGAAGATTCGGCGCCCTTCCCATCGGCGTATGCCTCCTTGATGGCCTTGTTCATCAGGCCGTCTATGTCTCTGCCGGGGCCGTCGCTCACGAAGAGGAAATAAGCGCGATAGGCTTTGGCAAGAGGCGCTGTGGAGCGTTCGAGTCCGTCGAGGGCTGTTTTCGGGTCGTCCCATAGATTGTCGATAAGATATTGAACGGAGCCTTTGGGCGCCTCGTTGGCGGCGCCGTTTAGGTATTTGGCCAGCAGGCTGTACTTGCGCAACTGAAAATTAGAGGTCTGCGCCAGATCGTAAGCTTTGCGGGTTTCTTTTCCATAATACCCATCTAAGGAGCCGAAGTAAATTCCTTCTAACTTCAACGCCTTTTGCAATTCGAGCGCAGAAGTCCGCTTTACGTTGGCTCGGATTTCAGGAAGCGCAATTGGCTCCACTGCCGGCTGGACGGGAGAAGAGGGATTTGATTCGACTTCTTTTTCAATCGGCGCCGGCGCCTGTACAACTACTGGTTGGACGCTGACATTGTTGTCGGTCTGAGCTACCCCTTTAGGAGTGAGTTCATCTTTTGGCCGGGGCGTCGCAGCGACGACGATCACTTCCTCGTAGGCTGTCGGTATCTCTACTCTTGGAGCGGGAGTTTGTTTGGGCTGAGGTCTTTCGGCCAGGTCAAAGGGAATGAGCGGCCTTTTTTCTGCATTGCTCATTTCAAATTCCGACAACGCATGGAGCAGCGTATTATTGACATTCTTGGGGAAGGCGTCTCTAAACCCCAAATCTTGAATGCGGGCTAACTGGGCTTTAGCCGCTGTCACATCGGGGAAAATGCCCGTCGCAATCTTGACTTCGTTGCCATTTAGCATCGCATAGAGCGGCCCCGCCTTTGAGAGTTCATCCCAGTTGAATTTATCTCCTACTCTTTTAGTAGCCAGTTGAATGACGGTGGCGCTTTGCCCCCCTTCAATGTTTAGGGTGGAAACAAAAGCGTCTGTAAAGCCCTGAAGTTTTAATTCCTCGACTAAGGCGCCGGCCTCTGCCTGGTTGGTGAAGCCGCCCATATAAATATTGGTGTAATTGTTAGACTGCTTGGCAGAATAGACAAAGCCCAATGATTGCAACTGTGCAAAATCGGCAGGCCTGGGATTTATAAAACTGCCAATTTGTATGGTGTACTCAGGGACTCCTTCCTGGGAGAGTGCGGTGAATGTCGAAAAAACCAGGAAGGATAGAGAAAGTAGACGAATGATGATTTTCATGTGCTTTAAGTTATGATTGAACAGGTATAAGATACCGGTTCGACGCAAATTGCTAAAAACCGGTATCAGCTTAAATTGTTTTGTGCCATCATAACTTGCTGAAAATCAGTTTTCCGCAGGGGAAACGAAAAACAACGCAATTTAATATTTTGTTTGAGAATAAAAAAAATAGCTGAATAACAGGCGGCGGTTAATTGTGCGCGGTCTCACATTTTTATAAAAAAAATTGCCCCGAACGAACATTTGAGCGCATTGTTACTTTATTGGGTAAGCTAATAAGGACTGCTTATTGGTATTTCGATTTATCCTTTTTTTCTACTCTTGTATTACGTAAATTTTTTTCACCATGTCAACTAACAATCCTTCTAACATGAATCAATCAAATTCGAAAAATCAAAATTTCTTAGCTATTGCCGTCGCAGTCGGCGTCATTTTATTGGCGGTCATCGGCTTCCTGGCCTACAACAATATCAGCAAAGCCAAACAACTGAGCCAGACAGTCACCGAATTGGAAGAGTCGGAACAACTCCGCCAGGAATTGGATGCTCAATACAATCAGGCGCTCGCAGACCTGGAGGCTCAAAAAACTGCTAATCAGGAGCTTAACGATATTATTGACCAACAAAAAACTGAATTGGAGCAACAGAGAAACAAAATCTCCGGCCTGCTGAACAGCAAAGGCCAGTTGGACAAGGCTCGCGTAGAAATTGACAATCTGAAATCTCAGGTGACGCAGTACATCGCCCAGATTGACAAGTTGAAATCTGAAAACGAAGCCCTCGCCGGCCAGAACGAACAACTGAGCCAGGACAGGGAACGCCTCAGCGCCGATCTGCAAACCAAGGCGGCAGAGAACGAAGAACTGTCGGCGGCAAAGGCGCAGTTGGTCAACGAGAAGGAAGTCCTTTCCAGTAAGGTCAATCTGGCTTCGATCATCAAGACAAAATCTGTAGTTGCAACAGGCCAAAAAGTAAAAGGCAACAGCAAAGTAAAAGATGAAGACAAGGCCAAGAATGTCGATCAGATTAAAGTCTGCTTCAGTACCCTGACCAATGAAGTGGCCAAATCCGGCGTTGAGAAATTCTACATCAGAATCATCAACCCGCTTGGCGAAACCCTGGCTGTTGAAGACATGGGTTCGGGGATGATCGTCAATAAGAAAACGGGCGAAGAGGTTCGATTCACGCAGGTGGACGAGGTGGATTTCCAACACGATGAACTTCAGTCCTGCATGCTTTGGGCGCCTACCAATGCAAGCTACATTAAAGGCAATTACACAGTAGAAGTATATAACAAAGGCTATCTCGCTGGAACCGGCTCCTTTGCGTTAAA
>CAZXQI010000118.1:0-11401 GCA_964643005.1 uncultured Saprospiraceae bacterium
TGATATCAGCATCAAAGACTTAGATTCTCTCCTTATTCCACATCGTCTGACGCTGCGTTTTCGGCGCCTTCTTCTGGTGTTTGCACTTCGCCGTTTCCATCCAAAGGAATCTCATCTACATCTTCATCTTCCTCCTTGGGCAGGACGGTGACGTCTGCAATATCTTCATCTTCATCGAGTCGGATCACCCGCACACCCTGAGTAGCTCTGCCCATGACTCTGATGTCGCTGACTGCCATGCGGATGACGATGCCCGCCCTGGTCGTAATCATCAGGTCGTCGTCTTCAGACACTGCTTTGATGGCTATGACGGCGCCTGTTTTTTCGGTGACTTCCATCGTTTTTACGCCCTTGCCTCCACGATTGGTCAGACGGTAGTCGGCAACTTCGCTGCGCTTGCCAGTTCCCTTTTCGGAAATGGACAGAATGGTTTTATCTGTTTCCTCTGTGCTGACGCAGGCCATCCCCACCGCATAATCGTTCTCGTCGTCCAGGGTAATGCCCCTGACGCCTGTCGCCGTGCGCCCCATGGGACGCACGTTGGATTCGTTGAACCGAATGGCGTTGCCGCCGCGGGAGGCAATGAAAATTTCATTGTTGCCGTTCGTCAGTTTAGCTTCTAGCAACTGGTCGCCTTCATTGACGGTAATAGCGATAATTCCTCCCACCCTGGGGCGCGAGTATGCTTCTACGGAGGTCTTTTTCACTAAGCCTCGCTTTGTACAAAAGAGGATATAGTGTCGGTCGAGGAATTCCATATCGGTCAGGTCGGTGATGATGATATAGGCTTTCACGGTGTCATCCTGTGGAATGGAAAGGATGTTCCGAATGAAGCGCCCGCCTGAGCTCTTGGAAGCTTCGGGTATCTCGTACACGCGTAGCCAATGGCATTTACCCTGTTCGGTAAAAAAGAGGAGATAGTTGTGATTACTTGCTACGAACATGTGTTCGATGAAGTCCTCATTTTTGGTCTTACTGCCTCTGGCGCCTCTGCCGCCCCTGTTTTGCAGGCGGTATTCGGTCGCCGGCGTACGCTTGATGTAACCAGTGTGCGAAATGGTAATGATCACTTGCTCGTCGGGGATAATATCTTCGATATTTATATCGCCGTCTTCGAAGGTAATTTCAGTACGTCGCTCGTCGCCGTATCTTTCTTTTATTTCAGTCAGTTCATCTTTGACGATTTGCCTCTGGATGCCGATATCTTCCAAAATTTCCTTGTACCTGGCGATGAGAGCCAGAGTCTCCTCGTATTCCCTGCGCACCTTTTCCCTTTCTAATCCCGTCAGTTTTTGCAGGCGCATGTCCAGGATGGCCTTTGCCTGAATTTCCGACAGTTGGAAAGTGCTCATCAATCCGTCTTTGGCTTCTTCGACGGTGGAGGAACGACGAATCAAAGCGATGACTTCGTCGAGGTGATCCAGCGCTATGAGCAGACCTTCGAGAATATGCGCCTTTTCCTCGGCCTTCCTCAGGTCGTATCGGGTGCGCCTGACGATTACCTCTAAACGGAAGGTGATAAATTCTTCAATGATGTCTTTCAGATTCAGGATTCTCGGATGGCCGCGTACGAGCGCTACGTTGTTGACCCCGAAAGAAGACTGGAGAGGGGTAAGCTTAAAAAGCTGGTTGAGGACGATGCTGGCCATAGCGTCCCGCTTAACTTCCACGACGATTCGTAGTCCGCTGCGATCGCTCTCATCTCTGACATCGCTGATCCCTTCTATCTTTTTCTCGTTGGCGAGTTCGGCGATTTTTGCTACCAGGGTGGCTTTGTTTACCTGATAGGGTATTTCTGAAATTACGATTACCTCCCTGCCTGTATGGGTGGTTTCAATATTGGCTCTGCCTCTGAGCACTACCCTGCCCCGCCCCGTTTCGAAAGCTTCTTTGACGCCGGAGTATCCATAGATGATTCCACCGGTAGGGAAATCCGGAGCTTTAATGTATTTGGTCAGCTCCTCGATGGTGATATCGGGATTGTCAATGGTGGCGTTGATACCGTCCACCACTTCGGAGAGGTTGTGCGGCATCATGTTGGTAGCCATACCCACGGCGATTCCGGAGGAGCCGTTGATTAGCAGGTTGGGGATTTTGGTGGGCAGGACGGTGGGTTCTTCGAGCGAATCGTCGAAATTGAGGGAGAAGTCCACCGTTTCTTTTTCGATGTCGGCCAGCATCTCGTCGGCTATCCGGCGCATGCGGGCTTCGGTGTATCGCATGGCGGCGGCGCTGTCACCGTCCATGGAGCCGAAGTTGCCCTGGCCGTCCACCAGCGGATATCGCAACGACCAGTCCTGAGCCATTCTGACCATCGTTTCATAAACGGAAGAGTCGCCGTGCGGGTGGTACTTACCCAGAACCTCCCCGACGATACGCGCAGACTTTTTATGGGGTCTGTTGTAGGCAAGGCTCAATTCCTGCATCCCATACAGCACCCTGCGGTGGACGGGCTTCAGGCCGTCTCTTACGTCCGGCAAAGCCCTGGAAACGATGACCGACATTGAATAATCAATGTAGGCAGTCTTCATTTCAGTTTCGATATTAATGGGGATTATTCTTTCTCCTGAAGTCATTTAGCGTTAAAAAATTTGTTGTTTCAAAAGATAAGGCCATGTGTAGAAAAGAAAATTTTCAAAAGACAGGGTGAATGTTTTTCAAATTAAGACTTCCCACGCTTTTTTGTGAAAACATTTTTTTGAGAATAGAGAAAATAAGTAGAGAGGATTTTGAAAAAAATCTTTGAACTTATTTTAACCCTGGTTCAAAAACAGCCGCAAAAAAGCAGGTATTCCGCAAAGGCTTAAAGAGCGAAAATAAACGGGTGCAAAAGTAGTAAAACCGAGGCGGTATTTTACCTTTTTTAAAGGATTTTACCGGGCGATGTAAAGGTATTTTGCTCGTCTGCGGAGAAGTGGAATTAAACTTGAAGTTTAATGGATTATAAGGCGCTTTCAGCGGGCGCTTCTTCGGCTGGCGCCAACTCTGTTCCGAATATCTCCAATAGCTCTCCCAGCGTTTTCTTCAAGTCTTTCCGATTGACAATAAAGTCGAGGAAGCCCTTTTCCAACAAAAATTCTGAAGTTTGGAATCCTTCGGGCAAGTCCCGTTTAATGGTCTCCTTGATGACGCGAGGGCCGGCGAATCCAATCAGAGCCTTTGGCTCCGAAAAGTTCAAATCGCCCAACATGGCAAAGGATGCGGTGACTCCCCCGGTTGTGGGATCGGTCATCAGGGAGAGATAAGGGAGGCCTGCTTTAGAGAGTTGGGTCAACTTGGCGGAAGTCTTTCCCATTTGCATCAGGGAGAAGGCCGACTCCATCATCCGAGCGCCTCCAGATTTGGAAATGATGAGGAAGGGGGCGCGGTTTTCAATACAAAAATCAATAGCTCTGGCAATCTTTTCACCGACCACAGAACCCATAGAACCGCCGATAAAAGTAAAATCCATGGCCGCCACCACCAGTTTTTTCTCGTTGCAAGACCCCGCAGCTACGGTGATGGCATCGGTGAGATTGGTCTTTTTTATTTCATCTTCTAAGCGTTGGGCGTAGGGCTTCAGGTCAACAAAATGGAGGTAGTCTTTGGAGATCAGGTTCGTAAACAATTCCTCGTATTCTCCGTCAAAAATGAGGTCGAAATAGTCGTGAGAGCCAATCCGGATGTGGTAGTCGCATTTAGGGCATTTGAAAAAGTTGCTGCGCACCTCCTTCATCATGCTCATCTCATTGCAATTCTTGCACTTGTACCAAATACCATCCGGCGTTTCTTTCTTGTACTTGGTAGCTGTTTGTATTCCGTCCTTTAATCTTTTAAACCAACCCATTGGATTTCAATTTTCTATTTTCTCTCCACCTGAATGTTTGTGAGAATTGTGCGATTCTTCAGGGTCTCTCCTTTTAAAAAGAGAGTTGCTTTGCGGGTCTAAACGGCTAACTTTCTAATCAGTCTTCGCCCTCTTCCCGGTACTGATGGAGTCAAAGTTAGTGAAGCGAAAGTGATAGCATGAAATTTTCGCCCGCAAATTTTACAAAACCGTTTTTGGATGTTCCTTCGCTGGGAAGCGATTCAGGAAGGTTTTTTCGATGACATAGAGGAAGCTATCGCTATCGCCCAAATATTCTTTTTTAAAAAAACCTGTTTCTAAGCGAGGCTTCTACTAAAAACATCTTGCAGATAAGCTTCGCTTAGAAACAGGTCGCAGCGCTGTCAAGTTGAAAAAACTGCGATTAGTTCTTTCTGATAATGTTGATTTTGCCGTTGTCGCCGTACAATTCCCTGGACTTCTTATTGTAGGCGAGCGCAGCCTCCTCAGCCGTGTTGAACATGCCGAGGTGAACGGATTTGCCGTTGATGGAAATGACAGCGCGGAAGCGGTTGTTCTCGTGATAGACTCCGGTGTACCCGCTCCTGCTACTCGCTTTGCGCTTGCGGCTTGAAATTGAGCGGGAACGATAGACAATATTATCTAATCTACAATCCAGTTTGTTGCCATTCTTGGCGCCCACCAGATTATCCTTTGGGGTTTTAGTACTTGCAAGGTACTTCTCTGCAATCAGTTTATGCAGGTAGATTGTCTCTGTTTTAAAAGTTCCGTCGCTCTTTTTCCAGGTCTTCTGGAATACGGCGCAACCACTGGAATGCCTCCTCAGGTTGTTGATAAAGTCAATCTTTGTCAGATAGGGATCTGACGTCAGCCATTCGTAAACGTCGCTGTCTAAAAGGACGCTTTCCTCGGCATTTTTAAGTTTTACTCTGTAAAGCACGCTCTGTATTTTTTAGTGAAACAAATCTTATGTTGCATCATTAGCCGCAACTGAATTTAAAATTTACGTTTTAGATAAGTTTGTGTTAAGGGCTGTCAAATCTCTAACACTTTTTTTGGTCGGAAAGATTATCCTGAAGATATTCACCAACTCAGTCCGGCAGAAAGCCAGGAGATTTTTCAGAGAGAAATCGGAAGGTTAAAAGGAATTAACGAGATCGTAGTCCGCCAGTTTCCGGGTAGTTGCCTATTGCAAAAGTTATCCAGGCATTGATAACTACGCAAATCATATGCGCAGGGATGCGATAAAATTCGGCCAAATGTACAAAGCGTCCGAAGTTTTTCACAATAAGTGAATTAAAAAGAGGAAACCTTTATTAGGAAGATTTCCCCTTTCAAAACTTTGTGCCAATGAATTAGCCGGCTAACAATCAGACCACTTTATCGGCGCATGAGCTACTTGCAAAGGCATCCGGTTTGGCTTTGAATACAAAACCCATTCCCAGGATATACCCCATCGCTTCTTTCAGGGCTGTATTGGATTGGAAAGCCGGGTCGGTGTTGATATCCGCATGCACCTCCAATTCTACGTGGTACCTGTCGAACAGCGGGCACAGGTTATAAGCTACCTCTACGGATCTGGCAACTTCAGCCAGCATCCGCTCCTTCAGGCCCATCGTCCTCTCCGATTTGGAATTGTGAATAAACATGAACCCGCCTTTTTGTTCCCGAAGGAAAACAATGACCGTGGCAAATTCAATGACGCCGTTTTTCACCTGTGAGTCCGAACCGATGCAGACTTTCAGGCGATGACCCGCTTCGGTCTCTCGTAAAATGGTCTGCTCGACTGCTTTTTTGATGGGTTGGTCAAGAATTTGGCCATTTAACCTTCTCCATTTATATTCCATGACTCAATTTTTTTGGAGACAGGGGCGATAAAGTGCGCTCCTCATCTTCAGGATTATTTTCAGAAAATACTGATTTGATAATAGAGAACAGTGCGATTAACAAAAATAATTTGACACTTAGTTTTTTTCAAGCAATTTATTTTGGAAAAATGGAGAAACTTTAACAGTAGGAAGGGGAGTTTCAATTCATGGCAATTCCTCTAAGAGAAATCCATTTAAAAATAATCAGCGGGAAAACCTGCGCTTTAATCCGGAGAAGTTTCGGATTGATTAGCTCTTTCAGCCTAAATCATCAGGGGAGGTTTGTCACTTAAAGCGAATGGCCTTTACGGGCGAAATACGGGTGACCAACCAGGAAGGGATGATGAGGAAAACCATGATGGCGGCCAGAGCGCCCAGGTTCAGCAGGAGAATAGACCAGAAGCTGAGTTCGACGGGCGCCACGGAGAGGTAGTAATTTTCTTCTGAAAGTTGAATGAAGCCGTATTGCTGCTGGAGCAGGCAGAAGGCAATTCCCAATAAATTGCCAAAAAACAGCCCCAGCATGGTGATATATCCGGCGTGGTACAAAAATACTTTGCGGATTCCCCAGTTGGGCATACCCAGCGCTTTCAGCGTGCCTATCATATTGGTGCGCTCCAAAATCAGGATCATGAGCGCGGTGGTCATATTGATCAGACCCACGATTACCATCAGGAGGAGGATGACGACCTCATTGATGTTTTGCAAAGCGAGCCATTCAAAGATTTCCGGATTTTTTTCCCGTATATTTTCGCAATACAGGTCTCCGGGTATTTCTTCTACGTAGATGTAATCGGTAAAAAGGTCGAGATCACGCAGGTCGTCAATGAACACCTCAAAGCCTCCAATCTGACCAGGCTTCCAGTCCTGCATCTCCTGCACCTTTCTAAGGTCAACGATGGCAAACTTCCGATCGTATTCTTCCAGACCCGTTTTGTAAATACCCTCCACCGTAAAGCGCCTGCTCAGGACTTCCCCATTCAGGATAAAGTTGAAAATAAATTTGTTGCCAACGCCCAATTCGAGTCGGGCGGCGGTTTGCTTCGACAAAATGATGCCCTGGCTCGCCGCAGTATCGGAAAGGCTGAGCGTCTCTCCTTCCACTAAATATTTATCAAAGAAAGACCAGTCGAAATCCTGCCCTATTCCTTTCAGGATGATGCCTTCTATCTCTTTTTTGGTCTTGATGATGCCCGGTTTAAGAGCAAAGGCCTGGATGTGGCGAATACCGCCTTTCGTCTGCCTCTGCGTCGCCCAGGGCAGCTCTATGCCGAATAGCCGGAGCTTATCCTGGTAAGTAATTTTCCCAACGGTGTCTAAAGACGGGTAAAAGGCCTGATTGATGTTAATGGGAGTGGTCTCCCCTGTGGAGCGATTAATCTGGGTGCTCGTGATGTGAATATGCCCCCAGAAGCCGAAAATCTTTTCTCCGATCTGGTTTTTGAAACCCGAAATGACGGCGGTGGCGATGATCATCACCGCAAGACTCAGCGCTACCGCTATGACGGCAATGCGAATAATCAGCCCCGAAAAAGACTGTCGTTTAGAGGATGCGACTTTTTTGGCAATGAAAAGCGGCAGATTCATGGCGGCAAAGATAGAATTGTTGGCGATTGTGCATGGAGTATTATTGCAGTCGTTTTAGCAGGTCAGGATGAGTTTGCTACTTTTGCCGGCTAAAAAAATTATTCTAAAATTCCTTTTCATGAATTTTATCGAAGAACTCAGATGGCGAAATATGCTCCACCAAATGACGGATGGCGCCGACGAATACCTCAACTCCGGCCGGCGCGTCGGTTATATTGGTTTTGACCCGACGGCGCCTTCGTTGACTATTGGGAACTATGTGCAGATTATGATTCTGACTTTGTTCCAGCGCTCGGGGCACAGGCCGATAGTGCTGATGGGAGGGGCTACTGGCAGGATAGGCGACCCTTCCGGCAGGGATAAGGAACGGGAGCTAAAAACCACGGAGGAACTTGACGCCAATCTGACCCGGCAGGAAATGCAGATGCGGAAGTTCCTCGAATTTGGCGATTCGGGCAATCAGGCCATTCTCGTCAACAATCTCGATTTTTATAAAAACATGTCGGTGCTCGATTTCCTGAGGGATGTCGGCAAGACGCTGACAGTCAATTATATGATGTCCAAGGACAGCGTGCAGAATCGCCTCGGCAGCGGGATTTCATTTACCGAATTCAGCTACCAATTATTACAGGCTTACGATTATCAGTACCTTTTTAATAAGTATGGCTGCGCCCTGCAAATGGGCGGCAGCGACCAGTGGGGCAACATCACTTCCGGCGCCGAATTTATCCGCAAAAATCTCGAACAAAAGGCGCACGTCATCACCACCCCGCTGCTCACCCGCGCCGATGGAAAGAAGTTTGGCAAATCCCAGGAGGGGAATATCTGGTTAGACCCCGACTACACTTCGCCCTACAAGTTTTACCAGTTTTGGATCAATACAGACGACAGGGATCTGCCCAAATTCATGCGATACTTCTCCCTGAAAACACGGGAGGAGCTGGAATACATGGAAAAGGAATACAGCGAAGATCCTCAGACGCTCAAACGACTACTCGCCGAAGAACTGACTGTCCGCATCCATTCGCAGGAGGCTTATCAGTCGGCGCTCAAGGTCTCCAATCTGCTGTTTAACGCAAGAGCCAGCCGGGACTCTCTTTTGGAATTAGATGAACGCGATTTGAAAACGGTGGCCGAAGAAATCACCAGCTTTGAAGTTCCCGCAGAATTGTTTGCCTCAGGCCTGAACATCGTGGAGTTGATGGCAGAACATACGACTATCGTCTCTTCTAAAGCCGAAGCGAGGCGGGCTATTCAGGGGCAGGCCGTCTCCGTCAACAAGGAAAAAATATCGTCTCCCGATACCATGCTGAATGGCGATTCTCTTTTGCATGGCAAATACCTCATGCTCGAAAACGGGAAGAAAAATAAGTTTATGATAGCGCTGAAGTCTTAATACCAAAACAAAAGGGCGAAGGTCTTTCAACACTCCGCCCTTTAAAATGGTATAGGATTGCTCTATTATTTCAGTTTGAAGTCGTAGCGGATGGTGCCGCATTGCTTATCCAGGGTTCCGGCAGAAAACTGCCAGGCCAGGGCGTTTTGTTTGGCCAGCGCCACCAACTTCGAATTGTTCGTAGTCGATCCCTTTTGCGTGTATTCGGCGCTGATGACTTTCCCCGTCTTATCCACACAGACATCCAGGAAAATAACGCCGTCTTCCTGTGATTTATCCAGGATGGCAGGGCCTTTCTTTAGTACCCCTCTGCCGCTCAGGTTCCCGCCTACTGCGCCGGAGCCTGCGCCGACGCCTTTCAGGTTGTCTGAATTAGGGTCGCCGCTGGGGTCGCCTTGATTGCCCGCCTTACCGGTATTGCCTTTGCCCGAGCCGCTGCCTGTTACGCCGCCAATCACCATGTCCTCTAGCGCTTTCCTCTTAGCTTCTTCAGCTTTCCTTTCGGCTTCAGCCTTTGCTTTTGCATCGGCCTCCGCTTTTGCTTTGGCATCGGCCTCCGCTTTTGCTTTGGCATCGGCCTCCGCTTTTGCTTTGGCTGTCGCTTCGGCTTTAGCTTTAGCTTCTGCATCTGCTTTCCTCTTCTCTTCTTCTTTTTGTTTTTTCAAAGCTATAGCCTCCGGATCCTCAGTCTTGACGACTTCTTTCTTAGGTTCAGCTTTGGGCTGTTTCGTCACCGGTTCGGGTTTTACTTCCTGTTTGGGCGGGGGGGGCGGAGTTACCTCCTCCGGCTCTTTGACAGGGTCTGCAGGTTTCGTGGCAGAGGCGTTTTCGTCGCCCTGTCCAACATCGGGAACTCCCAGGTTGACAGAGATACCTCCAGGTTCGGGTGGAGGCGACTGATATTTAAAGCCGTATAGCGCTGCTAAGACAATAACCAGCGTGTGAAATACAATGCTGACTAAAAAACCCTTGCGCTTGTTTTTTTCTTCTATTCTGGTTGTTTCATCCATTTGGACAATATTTTAAGTTATTTCCTCCAACGCTTCTTCTGCCAAAAACGATTTGAGTGCAGAGGGATTTTTAAAAACCTTAACAGAAACTATTTTTCAGCGGCTAAAATTGCATTGATTTGGAGCCTCAAACAAATATCCATGACCATAGCCACGTGTTTAACCGCTACGCCTTTGTCCGGCGAAATCAGCAGGTTCATATCTCTGGTTTTACTCGCCCTGGCTGAGAGGGTCTCTTCTAAATTGCTTTCAGCAATGCGCTTGCCATTGAGATAGAGTTCGCCGCCTTTGCCGATCGCCACGTTATCTGTTTTTGAGTCCACCTGCGTTTGAGCCTTGGAAGAGCCTGGTAGTAGTAGATTGAGGGAGTTGGGCGCAACGATGCTCGAATTAAGCACAAAGAAAATTAGCAACAGGAAAATCATGTCCGTCAGGGACGCCATGCTAAATTCCGATTTGATCTTTGATCGCTTTTTAAAAGCCATTTTATTTCAAATTATTAATCGACTTGTCAAGATTCTCTGGGCTTGGTTGCCAGGATGGCTTTCACCTTCATTTTCCCCGCCAATTGAATTAAATCGACCACCAAATCAAAAGAAACGTCTTTTTGGGCGGCAATGGTCAGGGTAATATCGCTGGCCTTCTCCACTCCCTGAATTTCCTGCCGCAAAGCGCTCTCCACCTGGGCGACGCTTGTCGCTGCGCCATTGAAAAGATACCTGCCTCCTTCGTCTATTTCAACGATTAGCGTAACTGGCGCCACGGTGGTAGAGTCCGATTCCGGCAAATCCTGTGCGGATATCTTGACGAGTTTCGATGTCAGTACAAAAAAGATCAGCAGCAGAAAGATGACGTCGGTCAACGAGGCCATACTAAATTCAGCGCTGGTTTTATTTCTCCTTTTTAATGCCATTTTTAAAAAATTGCGTAGCTATTTAGAGTCCTTTGAAATTTGACGGCAATTTAGAAGAGCTTAAAATCTGCGTCGCTCTGCGGGGAAAAGCCTGTGTAGCAAAGCCTTTACAGGAAAATTGCATCAAGCCAAATAGTTACAAAAATGCAATGTTATCAGGCGGTAGGTTCCTGAAGCATATCCATAAATTCGCTGGTAGAGCGCTCCATTTTATAGACGACTTCGTCCACCCTGCTGACGAGGTAGTTGTAGGCCATGAAAGCAAAGATACCGATAACCAATCCTACAGCCGTGGTTATCAGCGCCTGGTAAATCCCGCCGGCCAGCAACTGAGGCGTGACGTTTTGCTCTTTCGCCATGTTGAAAAAGGCGATGATCATCCCCGTTACCGTTCCGAGGAATCCAATCATCGGCGCCGCTCCGGAAATACTGGCAATCGAAGAGAGGCGCTTTTCCAATTTGAAGATTTCCAGGTTACCCACATTTTCAATAGCCGCATCAATATCCTTGAGAGGTTTACCTATGCGGGAGAGCCCCTTCTCCACCATTCGCGCGACGGGAGTATCAGTGTTCTGGCACAGCGTACGAGCCGCCTGAATATTGCCTGCACTGACATTTGCCCGAATGTTGTTCATAAAATGCTCATCCACCTGTCCTGCCTTTTTAATAGTCAGGTAGCGCTCGACGAAAAACACAAGCGCAAGGACAGACATCGCTAACTGGACGAGGACAATGGCAACGCCAATTATCCCTCCGGAAAATAACAATCCCAGGATGGACTCGCTTTTTGTGGTTGTCTCA
>CAZXQI010000119.1:0-10672 GCA_964643005.1 uncultured Saprospiraceae bacterium
ACCCAAAAGCATCAAAAAGGAGAGCAGCCATTTGGTAGCGTCAGATATCTGCGCAAAATTATCAACTGGCCCTGCCTTGCCAATACCTAGTCCTAAATTGCCTAATGCCGAGGCAGTAGCGTCTATGGAAGTCATAAAATCATAGCCCAATGCGCTCATCAGCAGGGAACCAATGATAAAGGTGAACATGTAGAGCGATATGAAAATAATGATGTTTGTCACGAGTTTTCCCCGTACCACCTTCCCATTAAGTTTTAATGGCGCCACAGCCCTCGGATGGAGGATGCGTTTAAATTCCAAATAAGAATTTTTTAAAAAAACTAAAATGTGGATAATCTTAATCCCTCCCGATGTGGAGCCGGCGCAGGCGCCGATGAAAATCAGGATGAAAAACAACATGGTCAGCGCCGGCGACCAGGCGCCATAATCTGCCGACATAAAACCGGTTGTGGTAATGATGGAAACGGCCTGGAAAAGTCCGTCGCGAAATAATTTTTCCAAAGTTATCCTTTCGCTCCCCTGGTTTTGGATAGAAAAGACGGAAACGAAAATGAAAACGCTCAGGACGAGCACTAAAAGCAGGTAAGTTCTGAATTCGTCATTTTTCCAGACTTTCCAGAATTTCCTTTTAAATGTCAGGTAGAGGATGCTGTAATTAGTTCCCCCCACGAACATGAACACTATGAGCGCATATTGTATGAGCGGCGTGTCGTAAGCCATGATACTGGTATTCTTCGTAGAAAACCCGCCGGTAGCCAATGTAGTCAGTGCGTGATTGATGGCGTCAAAAAAGGTCATTCCGCCAAGCTTCAAAATGACAGCCAGCAGGGCGGTGAGTCCTACATAAAAGTACCAGAAGCGCTTGGCTGTTTCCTGAATGCGGGGGTGGATCCTTTCAGCGCTGACGCCTCCGGGTATTTCGGCGGCAAACAGGTCGGAACCGCCAAAGCCGAGAAATGGGAAAATGGCGACCGTCAGGACGATGATCCCCATGCCGCCAATCCATTGCGTCAGACTGCGCCAATAGAGAATGCCCGCCGGTATGGCTTCAACGTCATTGAAAATGGTAAAGCCGGTTGTTGAAAAACCGGACATAGCTTCAAAAAAGGCGTCGGAAACAGAGGACACCTGACCGCTCAACAGATAAGGCAGCATCCCAAAAGTGGCCATCAGCACCCAGCCGAGTGTGACGATCAAGTATCCCTCGCGTTTATTGAGGCTCTTATTTGCCGCTATGCTCAGAAACCACAGCACAACGCCAATTGAAATGCAAATGAGCGCTGAGAGAATCAAAGGCATGGCATCTCCCGAATCATAATAAAAGGAGAAAGGAAGACATGTTAGCATCATTCCGCCAAGTAACATTTGCAAAATGCTGACTACCCGAAGTATTCGCTTGAAATTGATAGGGATTTTTACCTGAAGAGGCATTTATTTTCTGCTTTGAGAATCAAGAGTTATCAAAAAAACGCTGCCGATGAATGACCGGCAGTATTGAGAGCGACTTTTTATTTTTAAAAAAAATCAAATGAATGTCGTTTAATCTGTTGAAGGCTTGTCTGTTAGGATTTGCAAATCGCCCATGGCCATTACCTGAACATGTTTTCCACCTTGCTGATGACGTCAAAGGCGGCAAAGACGATGACTTTATCGTTCAATTGCAATTGGAAATTTCCATCGGGGATCAGGCCCTCCTCGCCCCGAATGACCCCGCCAATCGTCGCCGACTTTGGAAAATGCAATTCTTTCAAAGGCTTGCGGGTCAACTGGTTGTTTTTAGCAATACTGAACTCGATGATTTCCGCTTCGACTCCATGGAGGCCGATGATCGCTTCTACCCGCCCCCGGCGAACAAATCGAAAAATATTGTTGGCTGCAATCAATTTTTGATTGATCAGGGTATCCACGCCGATGTCCTGAGAAATGAAAGTGTATTCTTTGTTCTCAACTTTGGCGATGGTTTTATACACGCCATATTTCTTAGCGGTCAGGCTGGCGATAATGTTGGTTTCGGAATTGGGGGTCAGCGCAATAAAGGCATCCATGCGGTTCAAGCCTTCTTCCAGCAGCAGATCAAAATTATTCGTTTGTCCATTGATGACAAGAGCATGCTCTAATTGCTCTGCTAATAGTTTGCAGTGCTCCTTGTCCTGTTCCACTAATGTGACGCTGTAAGATGCTTCCAGGCGTTTAGCTGTTTCATTAGCGAGCAGGGTGCCGCCGAGAATCATGATGTTATTGATTTTAACCCGCTTGGTTCCGACGAACTGCTCCACGTCGTTCACCTTTTCTTTTTGGGTAATGAAAAAGACGTGGTCGTTCCTCCGAAGGGTGTCGTTCCCATTGGGGATAATGGTGAGGTGTCCTCTTTGAATGGCGATGGGGCGCAGGGACAGGTCGGTCTCGATTTGCTTCCAATTTTTTAACTGAACGTTGGCTAAGGGCGAGTGATCGTTGAGTGTAATGCCAAACAGGGTGAGTTTCCCATTTTCAAACTCGAATATATCTGTGAAGGAGCACCTGTCCACCAAGCGCTCAATCTCCTTTGCGGCCAACTGGATAGGGGAGAAAATAGAATCTACTCCCATGCCTTTGAACAATTCCCTGTTTTCATTGCTGAGGTACTCCGTTTTGGTGACTCTGGCGATAGTGCGCTTCGCGCCGAGCTTCCTGGCCAGACCTGCGGTCACTATATTGGTCGTTTCGGAAGTGGTGACGGAAAGCACCAGGTCGGCATGTTGAGCCTCCGCCTCAGAAAGAACCCTTAAAGAGGAGGCGTCTCCGGCCAGAGTAAGCACGTCAAGGTGCGTTCTTGCATAGTCCAGTACATCTTTGTCGTCGTCTATCAGCGTGATGTCCTGGTCTTCGTAGCTCAGCAATTCAGCCAGATGGAAGCCTAAATCTCCCGCACCGGCAATAATAATTTTCATAATTTTTTGAAGAGTCTGTGAAATCTGACGGCTTAGGCCAATTTCGCGGCAGCCCTTTTTTCTTTATTATTTTAAAAAAAAGCTGCAAATATAATTTCCAAAGGTCGAAAAATGACTGAGAAACAAAAATCAAAAGCAATTCAAACTGGTGGAGCCTGTTCAGATCAGTCCGCCTGATTTAATGCCTGTTCATTCGAAGCAGTCGGACTAATAAATGCAGAACCGGGCAGACCTGGGATTTTTTGCACAACTTTGCACCTTCCTGTTTTTTTAAAATAAATTAAGTGAGCAATGAAAGTTACCGCTGTTGCCATTGGCCTTCTCCTGACCATCTTAGCCTTTTCCTGCTCTACCAACGGTGATTGCAGCGAGCAGAAACCGCTCAATCCAAACGGCGACAGCGAACTGTCTCTACTGATGCGGCTCATGTACGACGATGGGATGAAAATCAAAGAGCAAATCCGGATGGGAGAGAAACCCGACATCAGTTTCGACTTTGAAAAAATCCATACGGCAGAGGCCACCGAACCGGACAGAATGAAAACGCCCGATTTCGACGTATTCGCCGACTCCTACATCCAGGCCGTTCAGGCTTACAAATCCGCAGCGAAGGAGGAAGCCGAATCTTATTTCAACAGCATCGTGACCGCCTGCATGAATTGCCACCAGGCTGTCTGCCCCGGCCCAAAGGTGCGCATCAAAAAGATGTACCTGTAATCCTTTCCACTCTCTGACGAGGCCGCCTGCTGATTTTGCTGCAGATTTATTGGAAGGACATTTCTCTTGTGGGAGATGACTACCTGCCAAAACTATTGGCGCCTGAATAGTCGCATTTTTTTTAAAAAAAAATGCGCAAGGGAATTTTTAGCATAAAATAAAATGGGTGTGAGGAAGATTTTTTTCAAAAAACAAAGGAGAATCAGGGGAGACATTTTTAAAAAATGGTAAAAGGGTAGGGGGCGGTTTTTTTGAAAAAATAAAAATGCGCGAGCGTCTAATTTTAATAAAAAAAGCCGCCCCTCCTTTGAAGGGCGACCCTAAACTTTACTCCAAATCTATTTTTCTTTATACCAGATTAAACCTGGATTTCATTGTGTCGCAAATAAGTGGACGCTTATTTTCTTAAAAGCGTCATGACGCGGGTAGCGGCGGAAACGGGCGTCTCAAGTCGGTAGTAGAGCATGCCCATAGCGGGTAGTTCGCTGCTGTTGACGAGTATTTCATTGTAGCCAGCCGGATATTTACCGCTGATTACTTTCAGGGTTTTTCCACTTGCGTCTATGATGGTCAGAGTGGCCTGCATGGCCTCGGGCAACTGGAAGCCGATAACCGTCTCGTTGTTGAACGGGTTGGGCACATTTTGGTACAAATCAAATCCCTGCACCGCCAATTCTCCCGTCGCTGAAACTGTCAGGAAGTCCAATCCGATGTCCCAGATTTCCATATCCTCGCCGATGTAAGCCTCGGCATTGGTAAAGCGGGAACTGATGCCGAACGAGTTATTGGCCTTGCAGGCTGATTTCACTTTAAACTCCAGCGAGATGATGGCCTCTCCATTGTCCAGCGTCACAGGCTTGTTGTCGAACCAACTGACCGTTATAGCGCCCATTTGGGTCAGCGTGGTACCGAAGTTGTCGTTGTTAGTCAGGGCGGTCGGGACTACGTTCTGAAAGTCAAGCCTGATCTGGTCAAAGTCTATCGTGAACTGGAAACCGTAAACGGAATTGAAGTCTTTGGCCAGGAAGTCTATCCTTACCGTTTCGCCCTGTTGCCAGTCCTGTTTTTCCGTTTCAAACATCAGCAGGTCGGCGCTGCGATGGCCGATAGCGCCGGTGAAGTTGCTGTTGGTGACAGCGCTGGCGTTTACGTCGCCGATCTTGATGGCTACAAAATTGTTGGCAGTGGCCGGCGGTACTAAGTTGTTGATATTGATGACTTCGGGGAAGGCTTCCTCCCAGGGATTGGATGGATTGGGGAATATGTAATTCTTATCCACGAAGCGCCAGGAGGTATTGTTTTGAAACTCTTCCGTAGCCTTGAGTATCAACTTCCTTATTTCTACTAAGTCGTAAGTCGTGATGCTGTTTGAATTATTGGCGTCGGCGGCTATCATCTTGTATGGCGAATCTAAGGCCTGGATCCCGAGGATATGCCTGGAAATCAGCACCAAGTCGAATGTCGTCACGCCGTTGAGGGGCTGATCGTCTTTGACCGGTACGACCGTATAATCTCCGCCCGCTATTAATCCGGAGAGGCTGTAGTTTCCATCTGCATCCGTCATGAAGCCTGCGCTGTTGCCGGCGCCGCTCAACTGGATGTTGACGCCCTCGACGGCTTTCGGAACTTCAGTCTGCACTTTGCCTTCCAATGGAATACCGGTATCGCAGGAGAAGAAATTGTCCTGGATGATGATAAAGGTTTCGCAGTAGTCCTGATTCCCCTGTGCATCTGTCACCCAAATCTGAACCGGGAACTCGTCGAGAATATCGACGCAGGTGAAAATCCTGCAGGTATCCGTCACGTCGGGAGAGAAAGAGAAAATCAAATCTCCGGGACAGTTGTCAAAGCTGCCGGCGTCAAATACATCGGCGCAGACCGGTACCATACCTGTGGACATAAGCTCCACAACGAGGCCGTTTTCGCAGTAGGGCGTAGGCTTTTTGCAATCAATAACCGAGAACAGGATAGTGATCTGGCTCTGGTTGCTACAGCCGTCCTGCACGAGATAAACGATCCGGTGGTTGCCCAGTGGCAGCTGGCCTTCGAAATATCCCGTGCCGTTGAGGTCGTAAGTTAGATCGTTGTTGAGGTCTAAATGGTAAACTATTTCAAAGAGGTTGCTGCACTCTCCCTCAATTTGGAGGGGTATGAATACATCGCCCAACTCGCAGTTGGAATCTGTCGAACAAAACTCATTGGCAAAAGGATAGGACACGACCGGCGGAGTATCGTTATACACTAAGATAATCTGCTGGTACTCATACTGACCGTAATTGTCGTAAGAACCGTCGGTGATACTCAGACCGTTGGGATTAGTGGGCAGTTTGATCGGCTCTGCGTTGGGGTCGTAGGTACACCAGTTGACCGCCTTCCAGGTGCGGACTATCTTGTAGCAGGCGCTGTCATTGGCCATGACAAATACCTGGTCTTTGTGGCTGATTGCCCACATGTCGCAACCGGGATTGATGACCTTGAGCGTATCAATATCTATGGCGTCTGAGCAGGAGCCGTACCAGTTGCCAGGGAATTGAATTTTCCACTCAGACTCCGTTACGACGAAGATAGACTGTTCGCAGTTGGCGGCAATGTTGCCTGCCGGATCCACGACCACCCATGAGCGGTAGAGATGCCCCTCGCCACAGGAGTTGATATTTACTTCCCAAGGCAGTTCTACGACAGTGGCAGAGCAGTTGTCGTAGTAAGACGCTTCCCCGTATTGGTTCAGCCATTCCTGGGTGATAGTTGCAGGCACGTCCGTACAAGGAATGACTTTGAAAATCGGAGCTATACAGGTAGGCACTATCTTATCCTTCACGAATGCCGTCACCATACAATCGTTGTAGTTGCCGAAGCAGTCGTAAACCCGAACGACCACCGTCACTTCGTCGTCGTCGCAATCGAAGAATAAGGAAGGAGAAAAATAGGAGTCCGACTGACCCATGCGCTTCGCTTCAAAGCGATCAATACAACAATTGTCATGGCTGCCGTCGTCAAAGGTGGAAGCGAATACTTCCGCCGTACCGAGAGCGGTCAGATTCACATCCGTATGCTCATCGCAGATAGCAGTTGGAACCTGCGTATCAGTGACGGTTATCTCTACGCTTATCTCTGTGAAGTTGCCACAGTCGTCAATGGCCTTATATAGCACATTGTGCTTTCCTATTTTGAAACCCGGATTGGGAACGTAGCCGCCAGCTTTTCCATCCACGCCATTGACGTATTCGGCTTCGCCAAAATCCGTAAATATCCTGATGATGACGTTGTTGCAATTATCGCTGTAAGCAGGCGGGGGTAACAATCCGAAAGAAGTGCATTGGAATGGGTAAGCGCCCGGTACCGTCGCATTCAAAACGATGGTAGGCACGGTCATTTCTGGCGGGGTGGTGTCGTGTACCCTGATGACCTGCTGGTTGTCGTTACCGTAATTGTCTTTGAGTATGATCTCGCCGGTACACCAGTTCAGCACGCTCCAGGTACGAACGATTTTGAAATTGTTTCCGCAGGTATAGAGCGTATCGTCCTGAGAGAGATAGCTGTATTGGCAGAAGGAACCGCCCGTTCCATCCGGAATTCCCGAACCGGTGGTGGAAGGTACGTTCGTGAGAGGGGCTGGGTCGGTAATGTTGGGATGGGCTGCATAATCCTTGCAATCCCATATAATATCATCGGGGAAAACCACTTCAGATTCCGGATTGATGAACAATGTTTGCACACAGGTGGACTCGTTGCCATATTCGTCAGCGGCATACCAGGTCTTTGTAACCTGCACACCGCTACAGATGTCGCTGTTGTCAATTTGGAAGCCAGTTAAATTGACGACTGGGTCAATAGTGCAATTGTCCGAAACCGGTGGATGCGGATAATTGTCAATATCCGTGTTGCAGGGGATTTCTACCGGATCTCCCGGACAATCAAACGTGGGGGGCATCTTGTCTTTCAATTTGATAGAGGAGGAACAGGAGTTTCCTGTACACAAGTCTGTCACTTTGCCCGTGAGGATTTTGCCGATCAATTCGCAGCTGAGCAAATCGTCGTAAATGGCGCCTGCCGGATTGGAAACAGAGACGAGGAAGCCCTGGTAGGTGTTGTAGTATCCTTCTAGCAGGATTTCTGGAGTGATGAGTGCTTCCCCATTTTCATCAACGGCGACGATCACTAAATTTTCGCAGGCTAAGTCCGTGTTTTTGATTAGTGCATTAAGCGTATCGGTTCCGATTTCGTCAATGGAATTAGTCTCCTTTACGATTACATACTGGGAACTGTTTTTGGGGCCTATCCATTTTACGGTGATGGTATTTCCGTTGACGGAAGTAATGACCCCTCCCGGGGATACTTCCCATTCCCAGGTAAACCAGGGGGCGTAAAAGGTTGTATAAGTGTATTCAGCGTTGACGCAGACGACATCTTCGCCTACGATGTGCGGAGCGGGAACTCCTGCGAAAAGGGTAAACGACCAGGATGCTATAACAACTACTGCTAACAGCCTCCTTAATACCGAAAATGTAGATACCGGATTCCTCATGGGATTGGATTTTAGTTAAAGAATTGGAGTGTACTCGGTGGAAATTGAAGGCGGGTAGCTTACAGCTAAGTACTGTCGGAGTCCCTTCTCTGGCTTTAATTCTATTTTAAAAAAAACCATAGAATGAACACCGCAGCGGCTAACTGCTTAAGAATTGTTATTTGCCGGAATTTGCAGTAGGAGGTTAAAGTCGCGCCTGATAAAGGGAACGCTCAACCGACTGTTACAAACTAAGCCAGCAAACAACAATTCATTCTTTACTTGAGAATAATAATGTGGAAAGGAGGAGAAAAAAAAGAAGGAAGCGGGGAAGGAAAAAAGGTAGTTTTCTCACAGTATGTTTTCGCAACCCTAAAGGGCTTCCTTATTCAGTGTGGTTTAGTGGGCAATTTTTAATTAGCATAACGCTTTGTAATTCTTGTCTTTGACTCATATTAGGCAAAAACGTTGCCTGTTTTTCTTTTTCAACTTACCTTTTTGAAGTTAAATTTTGCGTTAAACATTTTCGTCATATCTAAAACCCTGCATTAGGAGGCCTGTCAGGGCTGTTATTAATTTAAATTTTTTCAATAAAAAACTCTTCCCAAGGGAAAAATAAATGGAGGCTGGATGATCAAAATCAATATGAAAGCCGTTTCTACCGATTGAGTGGATGAGATTTAACAATCACTTTATGTATTCGCATTGAGTGGATGAGATTTAATAATCACTTTTGTATTCGCAAAAATACAGCCCTTAACAGGGGCGATTTTTTTTCATTAAAAACCTTATTCAACATGAAAAATTTGCTCATCGTTCTTTCTCTCCTTTTTGTCGCCAAAATTGCTCAGGCTCAGGAAGTGTGGACGGAAATGGACGAACTGCACTCGGTCGTTTCCCAAACCTTTCACCCTGCGGAAAAGGGCGATCTGATGCCGATTATGACCCGTTCGGCGGAATTGGCCAAAAGCGCAAAGGCGCTGATGAAATCCAATATTGCCGCCACTGCGAGCGAAAGGCTGAAAGACGCCATGAAAAGGCTGGTAAAACAAACGGCAGACCTGAACAAGATGGTGAGAAAAAACAAACCTGAAGCTGAAATCAAATCAGCCCTGTACGAAGTACACGATACCTTCCACGAAATCAAAGGGCTTTGCGACGACTGATTCTACACTCGGAAAAAAGGTTTAGGTGTTTGCGCTGAAATGGATTGAATCGGTCAAACACCTAAACGAATCTCATTTTATTGCCTAAAAGACAATACCGTCTTTTCGATGATGTCGCAGCACTCGTGAAGTTGTTCTTCGGTCATGACGAGCGGCGGAGCGAAGCGGATGATATTTCCGTGGGTCGGTTTGGCGAGCAGGCCATTTTCAGCCAGTTTCAAACAAATATCCCAGGCGGTATGGCTGTCAGGATCGTCGTTGATGACAATGGCATTGAGCAGCCCCTTTCCTCTTACCAACTTCACTAAGCTTGTTTTTTTGATCATGGCGTTCATTCGCCTGCGGAATATCTCGCCCAGATAACTGGCGTTTTCAACCAGGTTTTCATCGCGCACAACTTTCAGAGCGGCTACGGCGACTGCGCAGGCTAATGGATTGCCGCCGAAGGTAGAGCCGTGCTCTCCTGGTTTCATAGTCATCATAATTGGGTCGTCGGCTAATACTGCCGAAACTGGAAGCACTCCGCCAGAAAGGGCTTTGCCTAAAATGAGGAGATCTGGCTTGATCTCGTGGCGAGGCTTTCCATCTTCTCCGCGTTCGCAATTGCCGCAGGTAGCGAGAAGCTTGCCCGTGCGGGCGATGCCGGTCTGAACCTCGTCGGCGATGAAGAGCACATTGGCTTCTTTGCACATTTTGAAAGCAGTCGGCAGATAATCTGCATCTGGTACTACCACCCCGGCTTCGCCCTGAATCGGCTCTACGACAAACCCGGCGACATGGGGGTCTTCCAGCGCTCTTTTCAGCGCCTGAAGGTCGTTGTAGGGGATGATTTCGTAGCCTGGAACGTAGGGGCCGTAATCCTTGGTCGCATCTGGGTCAACGGATGCAGAGATGGCCGCCAGGGTGCGCCCGTGGAAGTTATTGGCGGCGAAGATGATTTTTGCCTGATAGCGGGGAATGCCTTTCACTTTGTACGCCCATTTTTTGCAGAGCTTCAATGCAGTTTCTACCGCCTCGACGCCGGTGTTCATGGGTAGCACTTTGTCATAGCCAAAGAAATCAGTGATGAATTTTTCATAAGGCCCCAACTGATCGTTGTAAAAGGCGCGCGAAGTGAGCGTGAGCTGATCGGCCTGCTCTTTCAGCGCCTGAATAATGCGGGGGTGGCAGTGCCCCTGATTGACAGCCGAATATGCGGACAGAAAGTCGTAATAGCGCTTTCCCTCCACGTCCCAGACGTAAACGCCTTCTCCTCTCTTCAGCACGACGGGAATCGGGTGATAGTTGTGAGCGCCATATTTATCTTCGAGTTGCATCAGCGCAGCCGAATCCAATTTTGTTGATTCTTGTATCAT
>CAZXQI010000120.1:0-10611 GCA_964643005.1 uncultured Saprospiraceae bacterium
AAAGTAGTAATATCTCTTATTGAAAATCAATGGTTTAGTCACAAGCAACTCTAATTATTATAAAATAAACGGGAAGTATATTTTCTTAGAATTTATCAAATGCGAAGTCCGGCCTTTTGAATATGAACCCATGTCATATTGGGCAAATATTCGGCAGCATATATTAGTCGTATGGGATTTTACAATCAAAGCCAAAGGCTCGCTTTGGTTAGTTTGTTATGAGGAACAAAAGGAGCAATTCAGATTGCTCCGGGTAGAAGCGGCCTCTGAATCCGGCATAGAGTATTCCAAAAAATTAGATTACAACTTCGACCAGTTCAGGTTCTGGTTTCAACGGGTAAATAGCGAGGTTTTAAAAAGGTAAATGAGTCATTTAGACGCCTTTGAACTACAGTCCCATTTCGGAGAAAGTCAAAATCTGCGGGAACCCCCAGGTCGGGAGGACTGTGAGAAAATAACATTAACCTAAATAGCGATGACCGGAGAAAACACACCCCCTTATAACGACGAAATAAAAGCGCTCATCATCGAAGCGCTCGATGGCCATAAGACCGGCGGAGGCGACATTGACGCCCTGCTCCGCACGAAGGACGGATTTGTGCTAATCGAATTCCTGCGATGCGTGACGGTTCCGCCCGCCAAAAGTCATCCTAATTTTTATTGGAACTACGGAAACATTGACAAAAGGGGGAATAAGCACAAATTCATCAGCCTCTGGAATATCGCACAGAAAACAAAGAGCCGGCTGTTTCTTGTCAATTACGAAGACAGTCGGGCACACTTTAAAGTAATAGAAGTAAAAAAGATTGACGAGCAAAAAGGCATCGTCGAAGAGGTCGTGACGCAGATGGATTTTCAGGCTTTCCGAACCTGGTTCAATGCGCTCGTCAGTCAATCCGTATAGTTGGGATGAAAATACAATTCGACAAAAATCAGGGTTTTCAACTCGAGGCTATTCAGTCTATCATTGATTTATTCGAGGGGCAAAACCTGAATAAGTCCGACTTTGAATTTAGCTCCTCGGCCGGCAGTGATGGCAGTCTGCTATATGCTGAGACCGGCGTCGGGAATCGCCTCGCCTTATCGGAGGAAGAGCTTTTGTCCAATCTCATCCGGGTTCAAACCAACAACCGCCTGCGCCCGGAAGAGATTTCAAAAAAATTGGAAAAACTCTCCTTCTGCGAGGAGGGCGATGAAAAAGGCGACGGCATATCCACCGATTTTCCCAATTATTCCATTGAAATGGAAACAGGTACCGGCAAAACCTACGTCTATCTCCGCTCCATTTTTGAACTGAATAAGGTGTATGGGTTCAAGAAGTTTGTCATCGTCGTCCCATCGGTGGCCATTCGGGAAGGGGTGATGAAAAACCTCCAGATCACCTTCGACCATTTTCAGGAATTATATGGAAACCCTCCCATCGAATATATGGCTTATAATTCCGGACACTTAGCCATATTGGACAATTTTGCAAAAAGCAATACCATCCAGATATTGGTCATTAATATAGACTCATTCACCAGAGACGCCAATATCATTATACAGACCAGAGAGACCGGCCTTAAGCCCATGGAATATATCCGGCAATCTAATCCAATAGTCATCCTCGACGAACCACAAAATATGGAGACGAATATTCGCAGGCGAGCCATCGCCCATTTAAATCCCCTGTTCGTCCTCCGATTTTCAGCGACCCATAAAAACCGCTATAATCTCATTTATAAATTAGACCCCGTAAGAGCCTATGATCTGGGATTGGTCAAGCAAATAGAAGTGGATGCTGTGGCAGCCAAAAATGAAGACTCCTCTTCCTTTATCGGCGTGGAAGACATCAAAACCGGCGCACAGTCCCTGGCCGCGAAGCTCAGCATCTTAGTCAGCGGCAAAAACGGCGTTCAAAAAATGCGCGTGACGGCTAAAGTAGGCGACGATTTGTACCGGCTTTCCCGAAGCCATGAAAGTTATCGCAAGGGCTTTATCGTCAATCATTTAGACGCCGAAAACGGGTACATCGAATTTTCAAATGGAACTATCCTCCACCGGCGACAGGCTGTCGGAGAACTGAGCGACCAAATCCTGCGGGCAATGGTGGACGCCTGCGTGGAGAACCATTTCAAAAAGGAGAAGGAACTCAAAGGCAGGGGGATAAAAGTGCTCAGCATTTTTTTCATAGACAGGGTGGCCAACTATCGCAGCTACGACCAGGAGGGACGGGCGGTCAAAGGGAAATTTGCACGGTGGTTTGAGGAGAGTTTTGAAAAGTGGCAAAATGAATCGCAGTATAAAGCTCTGCTCCATCATCCCGCATCGGCGGTACACGACGGCTATTTCAGTCAGGACAAGGGCAGGATGAAAGACAGCAAAGAGGGTCGCCCCGGCAAGGCGGACGATGAGACCTTCCGGCTCATCATGCGAGACAAAGAAAAACTCCTCGATCTGACTACCCCCCTCCGCTTCATCTTCAGTCATTCAGCGCTCCGCGAAGGCTGGGACAACCCCAACGTGTTTCAAATCTGCACCCTCAACGAGACCAAATCCGACATGAAAAAGCGGCAGGAAATAGGCCGGGGGCTTCGCCTCTGCGTGGATCAGACGGGCGTCAGAAACACCGAAAGGGAAGTCAACCGACTGACCATCGTCGCCAACGAAGCCTACGACAGTTTTTCCAAAGCGCTGCAAAAGGAAATGGAAGAAGATTGCGGCGTGCAGTTCCAGGGGCGCATCAGAAATGCCAGAGCCAGAGCCAGAGTGACCTTAAAAAGCAACTGGCAAAAGGATCCCCTGTTTTTGGAGCTTTGGGAAAAAATAAACCACGCCTCTAACTATCAGGTAAAATTCGATTCGCAGGAACTGATTGCCAACTGCACAGCCGCCCTACAGGCTATGCCGCCTATTGAAAAGCCCGTCATCTACAGGGAAAAAAATATCGCAAAGGTCAGCAGGACTGAGTGCGGAAATCTGCACCCCACCGACCGCAAGCCGCTTATCTCACAAGAAATACCGGTCAATGACATCCAATATGATATACCCGATATGGCCGCTTTTATTCAGTCAAGAACAGGGCTGACCAGAGAGAGCATTATCGAAATTCTGATTCTGTCCGGCCGTTTATCAGGCGCCCTGAACCAACCCCTGTTCTTCATGGAATCGGCCGCCCGAATTATTAACGAGCAGGCTAAGCTCCTCAAAATCAGGGATATCCATTTTAAAAAAACAAAAGGGCAGGCCTATGACCTGAGCCTGTTCAAAAATTCGGAGACCGAGCGCTACCTCGAAAATCTGATCCCCGTAAAAAACACAACCAAAACATTGTACAACTTTACCGCCATTGATTCCCTCCACCCGGCAGAAAGGAAGTTTGCAGAGGCCTGCGAAGCCAGAGGCGACATCCTCTATTACCTAAAACTACCCGAAGCCTTCCAGATTAAAACTCCATTCGGCTCCTACCATCCCGGCTGGGCATTGATAAAAAAGGAGAAAGGCAGCGGGAAAAACATTTACCTCGTCGCAGACCTGAAAGCCGGTAAGAGCGCCTATTCAAAAGCCGAAAAAACAATAAAAAGTATCTGCGCGGAAAAGCATTTTAACGCTATCGGCGGCGTACATTACAAGGCGCCTGGCTCAGTGGAGGAGCTGGAGGATTGAGCTTTGATCTGTCTGAAATCCTCTCCCGGCCCTCCCCACCCTAACCGCTCCAAAAGCTTTATATCGGCTGGCGACCGTCACTGGCTTTGATTGACGGTTTTTGATTTTTGATTTATTTCCGCCCCAGCTCCACGCCATCTAAAATCATAAATCGCCTGGCTTATATCGTAAATCAAAGTTAGAAGGGACGCCGGGAGAACGCCGGAATGAATGGACGAAATAAAATGAAAAACTGGCGATTTTTGATTCATTTCCGCCCCAGTTCCACGCCGTCTAATATCTCAAATCAACTATCGGAAAGGCGAGCCTCTCCTGATCCAACCGGAGGAGAGGAAAATTAAGACTCGTTATCGTTCTTGAAGTTCCAAAAGCGTCTGATAGAAATTAAAAAGCCTCCTCACCCCACCACCACGTCTTCTTCGTCAATCAGCCTGCCGAGGTGGCAGCGAATAATGCGGGCGGGGAAATTTTCCAGGATGCGATAATCGTGGGTAGCGAAGAGCACCGCCGTGTCGTTTTCCTGCGCCAGTTTGCGGAGCAGCAGGAGAATCTCATCCGAAGTTTCCGGGTCGAGGTTGCCGGTTGGTTCGTCGGCGATGATCAGTTCAGGCTGGTTGAGTAAAGCTCTGGCGATGACGACGCGCTGTTGTTCGCCGCCGGAAATGGCGTGTGGCATTTTGTTGTTCTTGCCACTCAGCCCTACCCGTTCGAGCAATTCGTTGATGCGATCCTGCATTTTTTGTTTGTCCTTCCAATTCATGGCCTTTAGGGAAAAGAACAGATTTTCCTCTACCGTCCGGTCGTCGAGGAGATTAAAATCCTGAAACACGATGCCTAATTTGCGGCGTAGGAACGGAATGTTACGACGGTTTAATTTTTTCAAATCAAATCCGGCGACTCTGCCCCGGCCATGCGTCAGGGGCAGGGCTGCGTATAGCGTTTTTAGAAGACTGGATTTGCCGCTGCCCGTCTTGCCGATGAGATAGGTAAATTCTCCTTTTGAAATATTCAGGTTGATATTGCTTAACACCAGGTTTTCCTTTTGGTAAATGCTGACTTCGCTCAAACTGACAATGCCATAATCGCTCATTTCGACTATTTTTTTATAAAAAATCATTTTTGGATAAAGGAGGAAAAGCCAATTTCGGCGTCGGGTTTCAGGCTTGATTCTTCACCCGTCCGCTTTCCACGGAAAATTTCAGGTACTCGCCGCCATACTGCCGGGCCATTTCCCCGCCCCTCTTCGTATGCGTATCCGTAATGAAAACCTGCCCAAAATTGCCCCTGACCAACAACTCCACCAACTGGCCGACGCGGCGATCGTCTAATTTGTCGAACAGGTCGTCCAGCAGGAGAATGGGCTGCTCTCCCCTCTGCCTTTGCAGACATTCAAACTGCGCCAGCTTCAGGGCGAGTACAAAAGACTTCAACTGACCCTGCGATGCAAACCGCTTCAGGGACATTCCTTTCAATTGAAAAATCAGGTCGTCTTTGTGTATGCCCGTCGTCGTTCGCTGGAGGATGCAGTCCTTTTCTACCGATTCGCGGAGCAAAGTTAAAAAATCGCTATCCTTCAGTTGCGAGCGATACCGGCAATCTACCGGCTCGACCCCATCGCAGATAAGGGCGTAAAATTCATTGAAAATGGGTTGAAAAGTCTCAATGAAGCGCTGCCGCTTTTCCTGAATAAACGCCGCCGGGGCGACCAACTGGCGGTCAAAGGCTTCCAGCAGGGCGGGGTTAAAATTGTTCCTTTCGGAAAAACGTTTCAACTGGGCGTTACGCTTTTCCAGCACTCTGTTGTATGCGACCAGTTCTTCCAGATAGCGATGATCGAGCTGGCAAAGCGTATTGTCCAAAAACCGACGCCGCTCCTCGCTCCCTTCCAAGGCCAGGGAGGTATCGTCCGGCGCCATAAAGACAACCGGCAGCAGCCCCACATGATCCGAAATGCGCGGGTAGGCATTGTCATTGCGCTCGAAAGTCTTCAGGTTCCCGGGCACGACTTTGGCGACAATTTTTTCTTTTTTTTCTTCTAAAAAAAATGTTCCCTCTAAGCGAAAGAACTCCTCGCCCTGTCTGACCACGTTCCTGTCTGTTCCCTGAAAATGGCTTTTCCCCATGCAGAGATAGTAAACTGCGTCGAGAAGATTGGTCTTGCCCATGCCGTTCAGCCCCGTCAACAAATTGAGATGGGGAGAAAAGACCAGGCTCTGGAATTCGTAGTTTTTAAAATTGGTGAGTTTTAATTCCTGCAGGTGCATGGCGGCAAAGGTAAGCGTCGCGGCATTTGTGGGGTATGTCGGCTGTCCGAAGTTGGCCTGTATTGAAGCAGATTTTTTAAAAAAATAATTCACTCCCTCGCCAACTCCATGTCAATCTGCCGCTTATCCAGATCAGCCCCAGCGATGCGCACCTTCACAAGGTCGCCCATTTTCAAAACCATACCTGAGCGACTGCCTTTTGCGCGCAGGCGGCTTTCGGCGATTTCAAAAGATTCGCCCAGCGTCTCAAATCCGACCAAGCCTTCGGACTTGCTGTCCGCCAGCTCCACAAAAAAGCCGCGGTCTATCATGCCGGAGATATAACCCTCGAAGACCTCGCCGATATGTTTTTGCATAAATTCCACCTGTTTGTATTTGATGCTCTCCCGCTCGGCGTCCATGGCCTTGCGCTCCTGCTGAGAAATGTGTTTGCACTGCTCCTGTAGGCGATCCTTGTCAATTCGCACCGCCTGCCCATCGAGGTTTTTCAGCAAAATACGGTGCGCCAGAATATCGGAGTAGCGCCGAATCGGCGAAGTGAAGTGCGTGTAGTTGTCAAAACCCAGTCCGTAGTGACCGATGTTGTTGGTCGAGTATTCCGCTTTGGCCATGGTGCGAATCGCTATGGGTTGGAGGAGTCGAAGGGCAGGTTCTTTCTCCGCCATCTCTGCCAGCCGGTTGAAAGAACGGGCGATGTCCTTTGGCGTTTTGATTTGCATCTGGAAGCCAATCTCTTTGGCAAAGAGCGCCAGCTCGGACACCTTCGCGGGGTCGGGCAGGTCGTGAACGCGATAGATAAAGGGAATCTCAGCGCTC
This sequence comes from uncultured Saprospiraceae bacterium, assembly GCA_964643005.1. Lineage (GTDB taxonomy): Bacteria > Bacteroidota > Bacteroidia > Chitinophagales > Saprospiraceae > UBA6168. The sequence continues at coordinate 6,726 of CAZXQI010000120.1, forward strand.
CCCTCCGCCTTTTTTTTGATATAAGTCGCCACCTCGCGGTTGGCCAGCAACATGAAATCTTCTATCAGCATATTGGCTTCTGTGCGCTCTTTGACGTACAGCTCCAGCGGCACGCCGTTTTCGTCGAGCCGAAAGCGAACCTCTTCGGTATCGAAATCAATGGAGCCGTGTTTGAAGCGCTCTTTGCGCAGCCTGAGCGCCGTCTTGTTCATCAGCCGAAGCTCTCTGGCAAAATCTCCTTCTCCGGTCTCCAAGCGTTCCTGAGCTTCCTCGTAGCTGAAGCGACGGTCGGAATTGATAATCGTTTTCCCAAACCACCTCCCCACCACTTTGTCGTCTTTATCGAATTCAAAAACGGCGGAGAACGCCAGCCTGTCTTCGCGGGGACGTAGGGAACACAGGCCGTTGGAAATCCTTTCCGGCAGCATGGGCAGCACCCTGTCCACTAAATAAACCGAAGTAGAGCGCTTGTAGGCTTCCTTGTCCAGTTCCGTCCCGGACTGAATGTAATGCGACACGTCGGCGATGTGGACGCCGATTTCGCAATGTCCATTGTCGAGGAATTGCAGGGAAAGGGCATCGTCGAAGTCCTTTGCATCTTCGGGGTCAATGGTAAAAGTAGTCGCCTTGCGAAAGTCGCGGCGGCGCTGTATTTCTTTAGGGGAAATTTCTTCGGGCAGGTTCTCGGCTTCTTCTAATGCCTCAGGGGAAAATTCGAGGTCGAATCCATTGTTGATCAGGATGATCTTCATCTCTAAGTCGCTGCCTTCCGCCCCGAGCAGATTAGTGACGACGCCTTTTGCCCGCTGCGACCGGGTCTTGTTCCACTCGGTAATTTTGACGAGCACCCTGTCGCCATCGCCGGCTCCTTTTATATCGTCCAATTCGACTACGATATCCATGGACACATCTAAGCGCAAAGGCGCGACAACGGCGTATTTGTTGCGCAGCCAGAGCGTTCCGACAAACTGATCGGCGGCCCTTTTAACGATGCGCAGCACTTCGCCTTCCGGACGGTAGCGGCCTCTGGGTTTCCAAACAGCTATCTGCACAGTATCGCCATGCAGGGCAGTCCCTAAGTTATTTGCGGAGACGTGAACGTCTTCTTCGCTATTCTCACTCACGATATAGGCAGAGCCATTCCGGGTGACGTCCACGACGCCTTCCAGTATTTTTTGAGACATTCTGCCGCCGTTACCGCCTTTGACTTTAAATTTGAAATCTTCCAGTTCCACTAACCGCTGTGCTTCCGTCAGTTTCATTAAGGCGTCTAAGACCGATTCTGCGTTGTTGGCGAGTTGTAACTTTTTGACGATCTGTTTTGGGTTGTAGCGCTTTTTGGGGTTGCTTTTAAATAGTTCTAAAATCTCATTTCGAAGCTCGTCGGAGCTGAGCTTCCGCATGTTGGTTTTCGTTACTTTCTTTTTCATTCTTCACTATTTGAATGGTTTTTTGAAAAAATATTTTTGATAATAAATTACTGGAGAAGCAGGGCAGGCTAAGAGCGAAGGGCATTGATTCACGCAGACAAAATATTTCGGTAAAACGCACAGCATTTTGAAAAGTTCTGATTTTATTTTTGAAAAATAGAAAGGTTTTTGGATAAAAAAACTGTCGGGAGCCTCCGCCCGCCATATTAACGGACGCATTTTTTTTCAAAAAAATAAAATATCCCTGAAACTATATAGGTTCATGAAATCTCCACGCAGGTTTTTCTCAATTAACTGACTCAGAATGGGGAAATCAAACCGAAACTTCTTCGGGTTTGCGCAAATTTCACCACAGATTTTTTTAAAAAAAAATTCCCCTTCGGGCAATATTCAAAATCCTGCCGCATGGTTCTCGGGGCTTCTGGGGTCGGCGACGCCGTGGCGCTGCCCATTGGGGAGGATGAGGATGGCGTTGACGAAGCCGATGCGCCCGGTATTGCCCAGCGTGTGTCTCATGTCCCAAAGTTCCTTTCTCGCAATGGTGTCAATCGCAGTCGGCTCGCAGGTGATAATGTCGGGTAGCCACTGGTGGTGGAACCGGGGCGCCTTCACTGCCTGATCCAGAGACATGTCGTATTCGGCGACATTCAGAATCGTCTGCAAAACAGAGGTGATGATGGTCGAGCCTCCCGGAGAACCGAGCGCCATAAAAAGACGGTCTTCTTTTTCCACGATGGTCGGGGTCATGGAACTGAGCATGCGCTTGCCCGGTTCTATGGCGTTGGCCTCCGTCCCCACCAAGCCGAAGTAGTTGGGGACGCCGGGTTTGGCGCTGAAATCGTCCATTTCATCATTGAGGAAGAAGCCCGCTCCCTGCACGACGACTTTAGAGCCGTAGTTCAGGTTCAGCGTGGTCGTCACGGCAACGGCATTGCCGGCGCCGTCCACCACCGAGAAGTGGGTGGTTTCAAAGGACTCTATTGCCAGCTTTATTTTTTCGCCGACGGAATCGCTGGGCGTGGCTTTGTCCGGATCAAAATCGCTCATGCGTGCAGACAGGTAGTTCAGGTCCAGTAGGGAGTCCACGGGCACGGCATAAAAATCGCTGTCTCCCAGATACTTAGCTCTATCCGCATAGACGCGGCGCTCCGCTTCGACGATGGCATGCACGGCTACCGCCGACTGAAAACCTTCCGCATTCAGGGGGAATTTTTCCAAAATACTGAGCAACTGCATCAGGGCAATCCCACCGCTGGAAGGCGGCGGCATGGTGACGATCCGGCAATCCCTGTACTTTCCGGTAATAGGATGGCGCCATTTGGCCTCGTAGTTTTTCAAATCTTCCAGGGAAATAAGCCCGCCGCCGCGCTGCATTTCTGCGACAATTTTATCGGCTGTTTCCCCTGCGTAAAAGCCCTCCGCTCCCTGCTCGCTGACGAGCCGAAGCGTGCGGGCGAGGTCTTGTTGGACGAGCAAATCGCCCGCCTTCCACTGTGCATCCCGGATAAACGGAGCGCCTCCCGGATTCAGTTTTAAAAATATTTCCCGATGCTCGTTCAGGCGTCGGGCTTCTGATTCTGAAATATTGAATCCCTCTTCCGCCAGACGGATAGCGGGCGCCAGCAGTTTTGGCCAGTCTTTCAGGAGGCTGAATCTTTTGAAGGCCGCCTCCATTCCCGCCACCGTGCCGGGTACGCCCACCGACAAATGTCCGTCCTTACTGAGAGCCGCGACGACATTGCCCAGACTGTCGAGGTACATATCCCGATGCGCCAGAGCGGGCGCTTTCTCCCGAAAATCCAGCGCCGCCGTTTCGCCTTCTGCCATGCGGAGGATCATGAATCCGCCCCCTCCGATATTTCCTGCGCGGGGCTGAACCACCGCCAGCGTAAACTGCGTGGCAATCGCAGCGTCAACCGCATTTCCTCCCTCCCGAAGGATAGCCGCCCCCGCCCCTGCCGCTAAGGGATGCTCAGCAACGACCATCGCCGAATCTCTCACAAGGCTCTGAACCGTATCGGCGGCGGGTTCGGCAAAGGGTCGCTGACAAGCCGAATAAATGACAACTAATAAAAATATCAGGCAGGCTGACAAACATTTTACTTTGGTATAGTAGTTGTTAAACATGCGATAGTTTTTAAATTGATAAAACCTTCAATTGAAGTTCAATAGAAATTCATGTAAAAAACAAAGCTTAAAGAAGTTTTCCAACAGGCAATCTGCCACAAAAAACCAGATGCCTAAAACCTTACAATAATTTCTTTTAAAGGGTTGTCCCTTACACTTTTTGGAACACTATTTTACCCCAACACACTTTGACGCCCAATTTTTACCTTTTGAAAATTTTCCCTCTCATCTTTTTTTAGCCCCGAAAACCAAAGAAAAAGTTTGGTTAATTATTTTCATGGTTATGTTGTCGTGCCATCCCCCGATGGCACGCTTTTTTTGTCCTCTCC
>CAZXQI010000121.1:0-10598 GCA_964643005.1 uncultured Saprospiraceae bacterium
TTTTGAAACTGAAGAAGATGCTCGAAGCGATGAATTGAGCATTAAAAACGAAGATAAAAAGGGAGGCGTCTTTTCTGTCGCTTCCCTTTTTTATTCCAAATAATCGGCCATACGATTTCATCTTATCCGAACAGAACCTTTTCTGAATTCCGTCTGATTTTACCAGACCTTGTTGTTCCAGTAGCAGAGCCTCCGGTCTGTTCAGGGCAGTTTCAATCTCCTCTTTACTAAGAAACACATCTTTGCCTCTCCTTTGGTTTATCCCTTAATTGAATTCGATGATCCAGGGCAACCGGGCCTGTACGCCCTTTGCCTGAAGCATTTCCTTTGCCTGGCTGTAGAAGGGATAATATTCGCCCAGTTCGTTGCGCAGGATTTTGGCTCGGATGGCGTCATCGCCGCCTTTGCCGGTGATTTTTTCAATAAGCTCCTGGAGGGGCTCTTTCTGAACGGGGTATTCGCTGATTCTGTAAGTTTCAATTCCCGCCAGATCGGCGGCCATACGGATAGCCTGACTGAGGTCTCCGATTTCATCTACCAGGCCGATTTCTTTAGCTTTGACTCCTTCCCAGACGCGACCCTGGGCGATGGCGTGGACGCTGTCCCGGGTCATCTGGCGACCGTCGGCGACCCTTTTTAGGAAGGTTTCATACATGTCGTCTGTAAAGTTTTGCATAAACTGCTGCTCCTCGGGCGAGAGGTCGAAGTAGGGAGTCAGGCCGGTGGAGTGAGCGGTTGTTTTCACCGAATCCCAGTGGATCATGAGTCGGTCTTCAAAAAGTTCGCTGGCATTGGGTAGCATAGAAAATACGCCGATAGAACCTGTCAGGGTGTTGGGTTCGGCCACAATCTTGTCAGCCATACAGGAAATGTAATATCCACCGGAAGCTGCGTAATCGCCCATGGAAACCACAATTTTCTTCCCTGCTTCTTTGGCGAGGATGAGTTCCCGCCAGATGCTCTCTGAGGCCATAGCGCTGCCGCCGGGTGAATTGACTCTGAGCACGATGGCTTTTATTTTTTCGTCTTGCCTGATTTTCCGAAGGAGTTGCACGTAAGGCGCATCTGCAATATTCCCGCGCTCTCCCTTTCCGTCCACGATGGAGCCTTCGGCATAGATGAGGGCAATCTTATCTTTTGCCTTGTAATTCCTGTCCTTCGAAAAACTTTTTGAGTAGTCTCTAAGCGAGACGGTTATCAGCTTGTCATTTTCATTCAGACTCAGCCTGTCTTTCAAATCGGCGATCACGTCGTCGGAGTAGCCAATGGCGTCAATCAAACCGAGGGTTAAGGCGTCGCTGGCGCTGCGGATTCTCAGACCATTGGAAATGTCCCGCAGTTCAGCCACAGATTTATTGCGGGAAGCGCCTATATCGCTGAGAAAATTATTGTAAACGGGCTCAATGTATTCCCGCAGTTGAAGCCGGTTTTGTTCGCTCATTTTATTGAGGCGATAAGGTTCGGTGGCGCTCTTAAAGTTGCCTGCATAAAAGACCTGCATTTTGACGCCGACCTTATCGAGGAGGTCTTTGAAAAATGGAATGGTGGCGGAGAATCCGGTGAAATCAATTCCTCCCAATTGGTTGAGATAAACTTTGTCTGCGGCAGAAGCCAGATAATAGCCTCCCTGCGAATAGCTTTTTGAATAAGCCAGGATGAATTTTCCGCTTTTTTTGAAATCCAAAAGCGCATTGCGCAAAGTAGCGGCCGTAGCTAAGCCCATGTTAGAGCCGCTGTCGGTATTCAGATAGATACCTCTGATTTTGTCGTCCGTAGCAGCGTACTCTAACGCTGCAAGGATATCGCCAAGACCGAGAATGTCCTGCGTTTCTAATTCGAAGGGATTCAATGGGAGATTGTTAGTCTGCTCTGGGATGGGGTCGGAGAAACTCAGATGGAGGACAGAGTTTTTGCTGACTTTTACCTTTTCCCCGGAACTGCTGCTGCCGGCGGCAACCACGACGAGAAAAATGCCGATTCCAAAAATCAGGACAAGGGCCAGACCCATACCGAGGCAGGATGCAAATACATTTTTGACAAATTGGCTCATGATATTTGTTTGAGATTTTTTAAAAAAGTTGTCTCTCTAAAAATTAAAAATGCAATTTCTGAAAATTATAGGTTTTCTAAGTCGGCAGCGAAGTTAACACAGCAGAAGAGCGAGCCGTTTTTTTTTAGATAAAACTAAAGAAAAGAGAGACGGCATTGAGTTACTGACGGAAAACCGCACAGACGCCTGAATGCCTGAGACGAAAAGACATTTCAGAGCCCGGGTCTGTTGAAAGTTGGAAGAGTATGCTGAAAAAAAGATACCGGAACCTTACTTTTATGCGCTCGATTATTTATCCCGGTTATATTTTTGAAAATAGAAAACAACATAGTCGCTGCCTGACTAATGAACAACTACTACCATAAAATGGCTAAAATAAAAATTCTCTTCGCTGGATTCGTACTGCTCTTTTCAACGGCTCTGCCTGCGCAAACAATGGAAGTTTCTGACGGAAGTATGCCGCCTTTGACTCCTGAAAATCTAATCACCAATGTTTTCTTAGGCGATGGAGTCGAAGTGTTGAGCGTTGAATTCAATGGCATACCCTCTGCTGTAGGGTACTTTACCAAAGGACAAAACAAAATAGACATTGAGAGAGGTATTCTTATGACATCAGGAAGGGCTGCTTCTGACAACTGCTCCCTGGGTCCTTTTGGCGCCAACTGCGTGGGTAGTCAGTTCGCATCCACCAGTAATTTGAGCACTGTTACCGACCCTGATTTGCAGAGCATCGCAGCGGGCGGGCAGCTAAATGACGTAGCAAAATACACGATTACTTTTATTCCAAATTCAGATACGCTGCGATTCAACTATGTATTCGCTTCAGAGGAATACCCTGAGTTTGCCTGCTCTTCATTTAACGACGTTTTTGGATTTTTTATCAGCGGTCCGGGCATAAACGGACCTTATCAAAACGGCGCTATCAACATTGCCAGAATACCTGGAACTACGCTTCCCGTGACCATCAATAATGTGCATCCTCAAAACGGCGCCAGCTGCCCACCGTTCAATGCACAGCATTACAACGACAACATGAATTCGAATAACCAGCCTGTGTATGATGGATTTCTGAATGTTTTTACGGCAGAAGCAATTGTAATTCCCTGTGAAATTTACACCATTAAACTATGTGTGGCAGACGTTGGAGATTCAGCTTACGATACCGGCGTATTTCTCGAGGCCAAGAGCTTCAGCACCAACTCCCTCCAGGTAAGCGCATCTACGCCCAGTTCAGATGGAACCATCACGGAAGGATGCGCCGGCGCAACGCTCACCTTTAGTTTCCCCAATCCGATAAAATCAAATTTCCCATTGGATTTTACCATCCTGGGTACGGCGACGAATGGGATAGACTATACCTACATACCTTCCGACCTTTTTATCTCACAGGGAGAAAGTTCTCTGACTCTTGACATTTTTGCTTTTGAAGATGGAATTGACGAGGGCCTGGAAAGCATTGGTATTGATATTCAGCGAGACCCTTGCAACAGAGATACGTTTTGGTTATTTATCAGGGAAAATACTATCCTGCCTCCTGACCTCGGATTAGATACCACCCTTTGTAAAGGCGACGAAAAGGAATTGCACGGAACTTTACCCATCCCACTTCCGGAGCCTTTAAGTTTTACCAATGACAATCACTACGAAATTTCTCATCTGGGACCCACTTACTCTCCTGTTATTGTGGCGGGCGTCCAGCCCATCACTTTGGGGCCGAACGTGATTAAGTCGGTTTGCGTGAATATAGAACACAAGTGGGTGGACGACCTCAGTCTGTTTCTCATTTCACCCGGTGGACAGTTTTTGGAATTGAGTTCCAACAACGGCTCCAACTGCGATAATTACAATCAGGTGTGCTTTTCACCAACTGCCACTACGCCGATAGACTACCTCAGTATCTGGCCTCCCTGCGCCTCTAATATCGAAGCGCCTTTTTCAGGCGGCGCCTTCCAGCCGGAAGGTGTGTGGGAGGATTTATATGGAGATTTTCCCACCAATGGAACCTGGCAATTATTAATGGTGGACAGGCAGGCCGGCTTTAACGGCGCCCTCTTAGACTGGACGATCACTTTTGAACCACAATACCAGGTGCATTATCAGTGGGCGCCTTCTATAGGTCTTAGCTGTGACGCCTGCCCCGAACCCATTGCAATACCTGATGCGACCACTACTTACGTTTTGACTGCGTCGGATACCTATGGCTGCGAAGTGAGCGACACCATTACCATTGAAGTGAAAGATGTACTCCCAGCTCCAAATGTGACCTGTGCGGATGTGACTCAAAACAGCATCGCCTTTAACTGGAACCCTATACCGGGAGCCATTGGTTATCAGGTGAATGTGGAGGGATTGGGCTGGATTCCACCTAATAACGGCGACCTGTCGCATTTCATCGGCGGGCTGACACTGGACGATAGCGTTACTATCCAGGTGCAGGCTGTCGGCGAGTGCAACGGATTGATCGGCACTATCACCTGTTACACGCCTTCCTGCGATGCGGCTACTTTGACCCTGGTCAGCCAAACCAATGTTTCTTGTAACGGAGAGGCAGACGGCAGCCTTGAAGTAAGCGCAGCCGGAGGCGCCGGAGGATATGTTTTTACATTAGGATCCATCACGAACAGCACGGGCATATTCACCGGCCTGGCTGCTGGAACATATACAGTTGGCGTTCTCGATGCCTGGGCTTGTCCCAATTCAACCCAGGTTCTTATCAGCGAGCCGGATTTGATTGAGCTACAGGAAGTAATCGTCAGCAATGTCCAGTGTAGCGGCGATGCCGACGGCAGCGCCACAGTAGAAGTAACGGGCGGCTCCTATCCCTACCAATTTAATTGGGACAATGGTCAGACGGACTCTGTGGCTGTCGATCTGAGCGCTGGCGTCCAAACAGTTATGGTGACGGATGCCAACGGCTGCTCAAATACCCTTTCTTTCGCTATAGATGAACCGGATTTACTCGCACTCAATGTTGCCGCCGACAGCGCCAGGTGTTTCGGAACAAATACGGGCGCCGTTCTGGTGCTCATTGTAGGAGGGGAGGAGCCTTATTCTATTCAATGGGGCGCGGCAGCGGGATATGCGAATACAGCCTTAGTCGAAAATCTACCCGCCGGAAATTACGATGTAGTCGTCACGGACGCCAACGCCTGCCAGGCGGCTACGTTCGCCGCCGTTTTGGAGCCGGCTGCGCTGAATACTAATATTTCATTTCAAAATCCTTCCTGCTACGATTCAGAAGATGGAGCGGCTACCGTAGCAGTTGCCAACGGCACGCCCGGCTATAGTTATCTCTGGAGCAATGGAGACACCGAAGCGACGGCTCATTTGTTGGGCGCTTCCTGGCATTTTGTCACTGTGACGGATGCCAATGGCTGTGAAAGTCAGGATTCAGTGGCGCTCACTGCGCCTCCTCCTATTCAGGTTGCGCTCACTCCTGCGGATGCAAAATGTTTTGGTGGAAGCGACGGAGAGATTAGCGCGCAGGCTTCCGGTGGCTCGGCTCCCTATACTTATGCCTGGTCAAATGGCGAAAACAATTCTGAGATCCAAAATCTAATAGCGGGAAACTATTGCCTGACGATTACGGATGCGCAGAGCTGTATCATGGTTTCCTGTATTGATGTCCTCCAACCAACGGCGCTGAACCTTGCGACTATCCCGACCAATGCCGGCTGCTACGGCGGCTCTGAAGGGCAGATTGACCTCAGCGTTTCAGGAGGTTCGGCTCCTTATGATTATAGTTGGAGCAATAGCGCTGCAACCGAAGATATTTCTAATCTCCTCGCTGGAACCTATTCCGTGACTGTAACAGATGCGCAGTCTTGCAGCCAGACTACCACAGTTAATATTTCCGAATCAGACGCCATTGTCATTCAGCCAACACCTACCGATGTTTTCTGTAAAGGAGAAAGCACGGGGAGCATAAGTGTAACTGTGACGGGCGGCTCCGGATCGTATTCCTTCAACTGGACAGGACCGAACGGCTTTACTTCCAATCAACAGCATCCGGCCAATCTCTTTGCCGGAACTTATACCCTGAATGTCACAGATACCTACGGTTGTGGAGCTATAGCTACGCTCGATGTCAACGAACCGGCATCAGGCGTGGAAGTGAACATTGCGCCGGTGCAGGAAATTTGTTTCGGCGCCGCCGATGGTACAGCTACGGCGACTGCTTTAGGCGGCAAGCCTCCGTATTCCTACGCATGGAGCAATGGGCAAACCAACCCCGCAGCAGGTAATTTGTCCGCCGGCGTTTACACGGTCATTGCCACGGATGGCAACGGATGCCAGGCTTCCCAGCAGGTGGAAATCCAACAACAGGACGCCATCGAACTCAGCCTGACACAGACGGCTGCTTTGTGTCATGGAAGCTCAGACGGCTCCGCTTCTGTCGCCAATATTTCGCAGGGTGGACAGAACGTTCCCAGCTCTAATTTTTCCATCAACTGGAATCCGGGCGGACAGACTTCGGCGATAGCGACGGGACTGACAGGAGGGCAAACCTACTCGGTAACGGTGACCAACAGCCTCGGATGTACGGCTGGCGCCAGTATTGAAATCGGCAATCCCCCCGCAGTAACTGCGCAAATCCTTGAGACGGAAAATGTCCATTGCGCCGGCGGAAACGATGGCTCTGCTCTGGCGGGTTCACAGGGCGGCATTCCTCCTTTTACCTATTTATGGAGCGATGGTCAGACAAGCGCCAAAGCTGAAAATTTGCCTGAGGGGATTTTCACGGTCACCGTCGCCGATGTAAACGGCTGCACGGCGAGCGCGCAGACGTCTGTCGCTGCGCCTTCTCCCCTTAGCCTGAGCTTTTTCAATGAATCTGTGAAGTGTTATGGAGATTCAGATGGCTCCTCAATCGCCTCTCCGCAGGGCGGCCAGCCCCCTTATTTGTTCCAGTGGTCAAACGGAGACGCCACGAATATTACGGCGATGCTCTCCGCAGGCGCTTACACCCTGACCCTGACAGATGCCAACGGCTGCACCTTAGAAAGGACGACCCAGATTCTGCAGCCCTCTGGCCAACTCTCTGCGACTGTGATTGTGGATGATGCTTCCTGCTTCGGCTATCGGGATGCTCAGATACAGATTGCGGCCGTCGGTGGGACACCGCCTTACACCTATAGTTTAGATGGAAAGAACTTTACCGGCCATGCCAATCGGATCGCCCTGATAGCGGGCGCCTACGATGTCTTTGTCAGAGATAAAAATGGCTGCACTTTCGAATTGAACGACGTGGCAGTGGGAGAACCTCTGCCCATCTTTGTCAGCCTGGGCGCCGATACGATTGTACTTTACAACACCCACTTTGTCCTCTATCCTGAGGTGTCCAATGCCGGATCTGGCTCGCTCTTTTACGAATGGAACTCCAGCAATCCCCAGACGCCGGTCGGGAACCCGAGCCAGGCGACTGCTGAATTTACAGTTACCAGCCCGACTACCGTGAAACTGATTGTCACCGATGAAAATGGCTGCCAGGCGGAAAGCACTGTGCATATTTTTGTAAAAGAAATCCGTGAAATTCAGATCCCCACGGCATTTGCGCCTGGAAGTGGCGGCGATATTCGCAACGACCTGCTTCACGTCCACGGCAACACGCTGATGGTAGACAGGGTGAGCCTTTTCAGGGTCTTTGACCGCTGGGGTGAGTTAGTTTATGAGGCTTCTGATTTCTTATTGAATGATCTGAATACCGGCTGGGACGGTTCTTTTAGAGGAAAAGAAATGCCCGCCGGAGTGTACGCATGGTATGTAGAGGTCGAATTTGTCGATGGAACATCCGGAGCTTACAAGGGGCATACGACATTGATTAGATAAATTTATTTGGGAAAGATTATCGGCAAAATTCCGTTGAACCGAAGACCCTAAAAGTAGCTGTCCGTATGCGGGCAGCAGGGGAGAGCAAACCTTTTTGGAATAAAAATTAAATCGAGGCAAAACTGCAACCCACTATATACCAATGCTTTAAGCTGGAGTTTTTGTCATACCATTTTGACATGGTTTGAAAAACCGGGTTTGACCGATATTTTAAATATTCTCTCCTTTTTAAAAAGCACCCTTTTCCCTTTTTAAAATAATCCCTTTTAAAGGCTCCCTAAGTTGTTTTTTAGAATGCTTTTTTTTAAAAAATGGTAAGGGGAGTTTCCCGTCTGCCAATAGAATTGAATACGGAAGAACTAAGCCTCAAAATGAGAGGGAAAACTTTTTTAGGAAAGCCTCAGACCTGTTTTTTCGCGGGATTTCCATTAGAAACAGGCTGAGTCGGAGCGCCCGTATCGGCTTCTTCTTTTTGCTCAATTTGAGCGCATTCGAGGAAAATGCGGGTTTTGCAGATGGCGCAAATGTCCCTGTTTAACTTAGAGAAGATATCGGGGATAGCTAAGGACTTGTTGGAGAAGAAGTGTTCCTCGCCGATGACTGCTTTGAATCCACCGCGTATGAGCGTATCCTGGGCGTTGAGTTTTAGTCCGGCAAAAAACAGCCCGCCGCCCTTTTCTTTCCAGCGCCTCGCTTCCTGTACCAACCATTCAGACCCTGCGACGTCGATGGAATTAATACCCTTGGCGAGGATGAGCAAGTATTTAATATCGGGGGCTGCATCGTCAGCTAAGCGTCTTATTTCTGAAGAGATATGAGCAATGGAACCAAAGAAAATAGAGCCGTCAATCCGCAGGATTTTTACCTGAGGGCATTCGTCGAGATTTTTTCTTTCCAAATAAGTAAACCGCCGTTCGGGGTCGTCGGGGTTGGGCGCCATGACGGCGACGTTGGGCGTGGAAGTGCGCTGGAGGTAAAAAATCAGAGAAAAGATAACTCCAATGAATACGGCGTCGGAAAGGTCGGCGACCAGGGTGGCGACGAAAGTGATGATCATCACCATGCTCTGCCGATGACTTGAGCGCAGGACTGTTTTTATGAAATCAAATTCGATGAGGTTATAGGCCACCAGCACGATGACCCCGGCCATCGCCGGTATGGGCATATAGGCGATGAGGGGCGCTACCAGCAGGACGATCAGCATCAGAAACAGGGAGGCGAAAATGGCTGAGAGCGGCGTTTTGGCGCCGACGTCATAGTTCAGGCCGCTGCGGGTAAATGAACCGGCGCCGGCATAGCTGGAGAAGAAACTACCAACTATGTTGGAAATCCCCTGACCGATAAACTCCTGGTTATTGTCAATAGTCTGCCCGGATTTACTGGCAATAGCCCTGCTGATGGCCAGGGTTTGTATCAGCCCTAACAGGGCGACGGCAAAGGCGCTTTGAGATGATTTTATGATGGCGTCAAAGCCAAAATCGGGAACTGAAAATGGCGGAATGCCTCCCGGAACATGCCCCACCATTCTAATTCCGGCAGCTTCGCCGCCCAGTAGTGCCGCAAATAAACTCCCCCCGACAATGCCTACTAACAGGTTTGGAATTTTTGGAAAAAATCGCTTAGAGAAAAGGGCTAATAACAGGGTGAATACTCCGACGCTCAGGGCGAGGGGATTGGTATTTTGCAGGTTCAGGCCAATTTCCCGCATGGCCTGGACAAAGGAATTTCCCGATGAAATGCTCAGCCCTAAGAAATGGACGATTTGGCTTTGCATGATTAAAATGGCAGCGCCAGAGGTAAACCCAAGCAGGACGACGTGAGAGACGAAATTGATGAGGCCGCCCATCCTGGTCAGGCCGAGTGCCAATTGCATCATTCCGGCAATCAGGGTGATGGTAAGGGCCTTAGCTATAAAGTCGGGTGTGAAAGGCTCGGCGTCGAGCTGGGTCAGCGCCGCAAAAACAACTAAGGAAATGGCCGTATTAGGGCCTGAAATTACGTGGTGGGAGGAACCGAAAAGCGCCGCCAATATGGGAATGACCATCGCAGAGTACAAGCCGTAGATGGGCGGCAATCCTGCAATCATGGCAAAAGCGACCCCCTGAGGCAATACTATAATTGCTCCGGTCAAACCGGCGGCCATGTCAGATTTTACCGTGTTGCGGTTTACATTGGGCCACCAGTTTAAAAATGGGAGAACGTACCGTATCAGTTCAGATTTGTTGAGTCGCACGGTTCTTTTGTTTTTACTGAAAGATACAGTCATCTTTCAGTGAAAGTTGCGAATCTAAGACTAATTCCATTTTTAAGAATGGTCTGACTTCCGGCGGGCCAGCGTATATTTTTCTCCTTCGACGCCGGCAACGGTATTGGGGAAGACCGTTTTTGCCTCGGTCACGATTACGGAGGAGTCTGCATAGCGGGCGGAGTAGTGCCCGCAGATTAGTTTTCCCACGTTTGCTTTTTGGGCGATCATCCCTGCCTGTAAGGCGGTGCTGTGCAGGGTAAGCTCCGCTTTGTCGAGGCTGTCGTGCAAATAGGTAGTCTCGTGGTAGAGCAGATCCACATTATTAATAATAGGGACGATGTCTTCCTTGTAAGCTGTGTCGGAAACGAATGCGAAAGAACGGACGTGCACCGGAGGGAGCGTCAGGTCTTCGTTGGGGATGATTTGTCCGTTCTCCAATTGGAGGTCCTGCCCTGCTTTTATCGCTTTGAT
>CAZXQI010000122.1:0-10407 GCA_964643005.1 uncultured Saprospiraceae bacterium
GTATCGCCCTTGTTTTTTTGGATATACACTACCTGCTCGACCTGAAGGTATTTTCGGAATGGCAGCAATACATTCCCTTGTTGAAGAAGCTGACGATGAGTCTCTTTTTTATTCTCGTCATTCTGCTGACGGGTAGGATTATCGAAAAGTTTATCGCCTCCCAGGCAGAGATCGAAGGCGATCGGTACAACCTGCTGCGCATCACCAAATTCCTGTCTTTCATCTTCATCATCATCGTCGTGGCTTCGTTCATGTTCCAAAACCTGTACGCCACGGTGGTCAGTTTCGGTTTGATTTCTTTGGTGTTGGGTTTTGCCTTACAGGCGCCGATCACCTCCTTCATCGGCTGGCTGTACCTCATCTTCCGACGCCCCTACCAGGTGGGGCACCGCATCCAGCTCAACAACCTGCGGGGCGACGTCATCGAAATCAGCTATTTAGACACTGTTATTCTGGAGTGCAGCGGCGATTACCTCGGCAACGACCGGCTCAGCGGGCGGGTGATCCGGTTTCCCAACAGCTTAGTTTTAAAAGATGAAATCATCAACTACTCCGGCCCGCAGGTACCTTTTATCTGGAATGAGACCGCTATTCAGATTGCCTACACCAGCGACTTGCAGTTCGTGGAGCGCTGCCTATTAAACGCCACCCGCCGCGACTTCGACGAGTGTTACCCGAAGATCAGCGCTCAGGGCAAAGGGAAATGGGAACCCGCCGTCTATTTTCGGGTGAACGTCTACGCCTGGTTAGAAGCGGTAATTTCCTATCCCGTAGAGCCAGAGGATACGACCGGACGCAGAAACCGCATCCTCAGATACG
This sequence comes from uncultured Saprospiraceae bacterium, assembly GCA_964643005.1. GTDB lineage: Bacteria > Bacteroidota > Bacteroidia > Chitinophagales > Saprospiraceae > UBA6168. The sequence continues at coordinate 820 of CAZXQI010000122.1, forward strand.
CCCTACCCCTGCTAAATGAAAATCCCGACAAGGTGAAGTTCCCAGAAGGGACTTTGCGATAGAAAGAGTTTTCTTGTACCGCAGGCAGATAGCGTTTTTTAAAAAATTATTCTCCTCCAAATCTACACCTTTGCCTGCCACGTCCGAAGGGTAGTTTTTAAATACCTTTCTTTTGTTTCACTTGATTTTTTTGAAAAAATGAACTGGATAATTCTATGTATAGCAGGCTTATTTGAAACGGCCTTCGCCTTTTGTTTGGGAAAGGCGAAGGAAACTACCGGCGCTGAAATGTACGCCTGGTATATTGGTTTTCTGGCGACGCTCAGCATCAGCATGTGGCTGTTGATCAAGGCCGCACAAACGCTGCCTATTGGAACCGCTTATGCCGTGTGGACGGGAATTGGAGCCGTGGGAACCGTCTTAGTGGGAATCTTTGTGTTCAGGGAACCGGCAACTTTTTTGCGTCTGTTTTTTATCAGCACCCTCATTGCTTCTATCATCGGTCTGAAGGTGGTCTCCTGAGTTTCTATTCAACAAGGCGATTGCAAGGGAGCGAGTTTCTAACACATTCTATAAGGGCAATGGGTCTATTGTGTTTAAGACCTTTCACTGCGGGGAGTGAAGTGCAAAGAATACAGGAAAGGCATTAGCGCGCCCTGGCAGACCTTGCGCTAAGCATCCATTTTTTAAAAAATACAAAGAGCGCAGAGGGTGTTTAACTTCTCTGCGCTCTTTTTCGTAGTCAATAGCTCTTAAGGTTTGGTGAGCATTATGCTCCTTCCAATGCAGCCGCTCCGCCGACGATTTCGAGGATTTCGCCGGTGATTGCCTCCTGGCGAGCTTTGTTGTAGCTGAGGCGCAGGTCTTTTAGCAGGTCATTGGCGTTCTCCGTTGCCTTGTCCATTGCCGTCATCCTGGCTCCATGTTCGGAGGCGTGGGTGTCTAACAGGTATTTATGGAAAGAAGTCTGGAGGATATTGGGTACCAGGGTATGCAGCAGGCTGTGCATGTCCGGCTCAAAAATGTAGTCGGCATTGGCGGTGTGATCCTCGCTCACTTCCATTTTTGGAACGGGCAGCCATTGCTCTGTTTCTGCATACTGGGTAGCGGCGTTTTTGAAACGGCCATAAGAAACTTTGACCACGTCGTATTCGCCTTTTTCAAAGGCGTCCATCAGTCGTTTAGAAACGGTAGAGACGTTCTCAAAACTCAGGTCGTCGAACAACTCGACATAGTCTGCGATAATAGAGGAATCGGTGTAGTGCTTGCGCAAAACGTCATAACCCCGCTTGCCTATGGGCAGGATAGTCAGGTTTCCTCCCTTTCTGACGGCCTCGTATTTTTCGTCCACCGTGGCGATGGCAGATTTAATCACGTTGGTGTTGAAGGCGCCGCAAAGTCCCCGATTGGAAGTCACCACAACGAGACAAACCTTTTGTACCGGTCTCTCTTTTCCAAAAGAGGTGTCGGCGTCAGAACCGAGATTCGACAGGATATTGCGGAGCATCTCGTTCAGTTTGTTGGCGTAAGGCCGCATTTGCTGGATAGCCTGCTGTGCCCGGCGCAACTTGGCTGCCGATACCATTTTCATCGCTCTGGTGATCTGCTGCGTGTTCTGAACCGAGGTAATCCGCTCTCTGACTGCTTTTAGATTGGCCATTATTAAAAATTAAAAACAGCGGTTATGCGGGCAACAACGCCTGCATAACCTTGCCTTTCGGCGTTTACTTTTTGTATTGATTAGAAAGCTCTTCTGCCAGTTTTTCAACAGTAGCAACCGCTTCATCAGACAATTTACCGTTGCGGAAGTCGTCCAAGGCCTGTGGATAAAGCTGTTCGAGCTTCAAAAGGAATATCTCTTCAAACTGGCCGATTTTGTTCACCGGCACGTCTTTCAACAAGCCATTGGTACCTAAGTAGATAATGGCTACCTGTTTCTCCACCGGCACGGGAGAGTATTGAGGTTGCTTCAGGATTTCTACGTTGCGCTTTCCCTTTTCGAGCACCGCTACCGTAGCGGCGTCGAGGTCGGAACCAAACTTGGAGAAGGCCTCCAGCTCGCGGTATTGCGCCTGGTCAATCTTGAGGGTACCGGACACTTTCTTCATGGACTTAATCTGCGCCGAACCTCCTACCCGGCTTACTGAAATACCGACGTTGATAGCTGGGCGGATACCGGCGTTGAACAGGTTAGATTCCAAGAATATTTGGCCGTCCGTAATGGAAATCACGTTAGTCGGAATGTATGCGGATACGTCCCCTGCCTGCGTCTCGATGATTGGGAGCGCCGTAAGGGAGCCGTTGCCTTTCACAATTCCGGCATTTTTCAGGCTCGGCGGCAGGTCGTTCATGTTTTGGGCGATCTGGTCGTTGTTGATGACTTTGGCTGCGCGCTCTAATAAGCGAGAGTGCAGATAGAAGATATCTCCAGGATATGCTTCGCGACCTGGCGGGCGGCGCAGCAATAGCGAGACTTCGCGGTAAGCTACAGCTTGCTTAGAAAGGTCGTCGTAAACGATCAGCGCCGGACGGCCTGTGTCGCGGAAGAACTCGCCAATGGCGGCGCCAGCATAGGGTGCAAAGAACACCATCGGCGCAGGGTCTGCCGCCGAAGCGGAAACGATGACCGTGTATGCCAGGGCGCCGGCATCTTCCAGCGTTTTGGCCACGTTGGCTACCGTTGAAGCCTTCTGGCCGGAGGCTACATAAATGCAGTAAACCGGTTCGCCGCGATCGTAGAATTGCTTTTGATTGATAATTGTGTCAATGGCAATAGCCGTTTTTCCGGTCTGGCGATCGCCAATAATTAACTCGCGCTGTCCCCTGCCAATGGGAATCATGGAGTCAATGGCTTTGATACCCGTTTGGAGCGGCTCGTTTACCGGCTGGCGGTAAATAACGCCGGGGGCTTTGCGCTCCAGCGGCATTTCATACTTCCTGCCGCCAATCGGTCCTTTGCCATCAATGGGCTGGCCGAGCGGGTTGACCACGCGTCCGACAAATTCTTCGCCCACTTCGATAGAGGCGATACGACCGGTACGACGTACGGTAGAGCCTTCCCGAATATGGTCGCCAGGCCCCATCAATACCACCCCGACGTTGTCTTCTTCGAGGTTGAGCACGACTGCGCGAACGCCGGTTTCAAATTCGACGAGTTCGCCGGCCTGCGCCTTGTTCAGTCCGTACACGCGGGCAATTCCGTCCCCCACTTGCAGGACGGAGCCTACCTCTTCTAATTCGGTGGCAGAATCAAAGCCGGAGAGCTGTTGCTTGAGAATCGCTGATATTTCATCAGGTTTGACGTCAATCATTTCTTTTAAAATTTGATGTTACACTTTTCCAATTAGCTGATTGCTCCGATCCAGTCTGGCAATCTTTTAATCAGGCAGTTTTTAACTGGCAATAATTTGTGAGATATAAAGATTGTCTTTGAATTCTTTTTTGAGGGCGTTGAGCTTGTGGGCTACGCTGGCATCGTAGAGTTTGTCTTCAAATTCAATGATAAAGCCGCCGATCAATTCGGGTTTTATCTTGGTAATCAACTCAATATTTTCATAAGTAGCGGGACTGTCGCTCAGCACTTTGTGAATATTTTTCACGGCATCATCGCTCAGCTTTGCGGCAGTAGTCAGTTTCACCGTAGATATACGCTTAGTGTCTTTGTACATGTTGATGAATTCCGACGCAATTTCCGCCAGGTAGTGTTCTCGCTTTTTTCTCAGGAGAATGTCAAAGAAAGTCATAGTCAGGTCGTCGTATTTCCCTGCAAAAAGTTTTTGCATGACCTTCCATTTGGTATCAGATTTAATGATTGGGCTTTTTAGCATAAGGGCAAAGTCGCGGTTTTTCAACACCTCATTAAAGGTGTTCACGTCTTCGCATACCCTGTCTAGTTTGCCTTTTTCTATGGCAATTTCACTCAGGGCTTTTGCATATCTCGTTGCTACTTTTTGAGCGCTCATCTTTTCAGGGATGAGGGATGAAAGGAGAAGGGGGGCTATTCAGCGCCGCCTGCTTTCGTCCCTTAGTTAAGTTTAATTTCTTTTACCAATCCGTTTACAAACTCCTCTTGGGCGGCGTTGCCTTGAAGTTCTCTGCGGATGACTTTCTCTGCGATTTCCAGAGAAATTTTGCCTACCTGATTTTTCAGATCTACGATGGCTGCCATTTTCTGGTTTTCGATTTGTTCTTTGGCATTGGCCACAATTTTCTGGGCTTCTTCTTTAGCTTTTTCTTTAGCTTCGGCAATGATGTTATTGCCTGCATCTTTGGCCTCTTTCAGAATTTTGGCGCGTTCATCGCGAGCCTGAGCCAGTAATTCTTCATTTTCAGCCTTCAAATTAGCCATCTCCTGGCGGGTGCGTTTGGCTTCGTCCAAAGCGTTTTGAATATCAGACTCTCTCTTTTTTAGGGCTTCAGTGATAGGGCGAAAGGCAAACTTTGCCATCAGCCACCAAAAGATAAAAAAGATAATAACGGTCCAGGCGATGAGGCCGAAGTCCGGTTTGATTACACTCAAGTCAATCAGGAAAATCATATCGAAAAGGTGTTATTTTTTTAGTTGAAAAAAGACCGGAGCATTGCCAATCGCTTTGCCGGCCGGTCTTTTACATTTTTGGTTTAGCTTGCAACCAGCGACAAGATAACTGCGATTAGGGCAACACCCTCAACAAGCGCTGCGGTCAGAATCATGTTAGCGCGAATGTCGCTCACAGCCTCTGGCTGGCGTGCAATGGCTTCCATAGCTTTTGAACCGATTACGCCGATACCGATACCGGCGCCGATTACTGCTATACCCATTCCAATTGCTGTCATAATTAAAAAGGTATTTATAGTGAATAATTAATGATGTACTTCTTCTACGGCTGCTCCGATATAGGCGGCAGTCAGCAGGGTAAACACAAATGCCTGAATGAAGGCCACCAACAATTCAATGGCCATCATAAACATTGTAAGTAAAGTGGAGCCAACGCTTGCTCCCAGGCTCGGCGCCCACTGGCCTTTTCCAAATAAGAAAATCAGGCTGACAAAAACGATTACCACGATGTGCCCTGCCGATATATTGGCGGCAAGACGAAGCATCAGGGTAAAAGGCTTGATAAAAAGACCGAGAAACTCAGCAGGTGTGAGAATGGTTTTCACCCAGGCAGGAGCTCCAGGCATCCAGAATATATGTTTCCAATAATTTTTGTTCCCGTTGAGATTGACCATAAAAAAAGTGAACAAGGCCAGAACTCCAGTAAAAGCAATATTGCCTGTGACGTTAGAGCCGCCCAAGAAGGGAATCTGACCGAACAGGTTCAATCCCAAAATGAAGAAAAACAGGCAGAGTAAAAAGGGCTGGAATCTTTCCCATTTTGGTCCGATGAATGGCTTGGCAACTTCATCCTGCATAAACAGGATCACTGGTTCTAAGAGAGATTGCATGCCTTTTGGCGCCTGGCCGTCCCGCTTCCGATAGGCTTTCGCAATAGAGATAAACATCCAGGCAAGGAAGACAAACACCACCAACATGGAGACCACGTTTTTGGTCATGGAGAAATCATAAAATGAGGTGATGCCTCCGCCAAACATACCGCCATCCGCCGTGCTCTTATTATCGGTCGGATAGAGTTTCCCTTCATAGCAGACGTAGGTCGTTTCTTTTTCTTTTCCATTGTCCTGTATTTCCGACTTTTGGACAAATCCGTTGATGGCAGCCTGGCCGCCGGGAAATGAAGGGTCTGTTATTCGCTTCACGACTCCCCCTACCAGCACAAAACGATTAATGGCATTGCCTCCATCGCCGTGCGAGCCTATGCCAAATTTTCTCGAAGAGAAAGTATGCAGTCCTTCTCCCGGCACATAGAGAATGCAGGGAAGCGGGATATTAAAAGGACCAATATTGTAAATATTCTGGTCGGATACGTGGTGGAAAGCGACTGCGCCTGGGTTAAAATCGTGACTTACTTCTTCACCACAAACAATGGTAGTGTGAGAATCGGCATCGCGATCGCCTTGTTCAGACGTATGTTCAGGATTTTCCTGAGAAATGGCAATTGACGCAATAAAGAAGGAGTAAAGAAGCGTCAGGAGATATCGGCGCATTAACTTTGTTTTTTAAGAAATCCGGAGTTGTCTTTTACAGGATAAAATTTGGCAGACGACCCTTTTTTTAAAAGTGGCGCAAAGGTATAGATTCCGCCTGATTTTCCGATGCCCTCTTTTATATTTTTTCCCAGTGCAAAAAGGTGATTCTTAATACCTGAAAATCAAAAGGTTAGGTTTTGTGAAGACTTAAATTTTTTGCTTTTGCAATCGCAATTTTTAAGGAGAGAATGTTTTTTGAAAAAAAGAAAATCCAAAAGTTTGTTTTTAAATTTTCAGGCGAGGAGAACCCATCAAATCAGGAGAAAATCAGACTCCATCTTCCCTGTAGGGTCGTTTCAGTTTCATTTTTCTTTAAAATTTCCAAAAATTCCCTTCGAGGGATGCTTCTGGCGCCCAAACTTTCAAGGTGGTTTGTTTCCTGCTGGCAATCTATCAACCAGAAACCAAGTTCTTTCAGCCTTTGTACCAGAGAGATAAATCCAAACTTGGAAGCGTTGCTGACCTTCGCAAACATAGACTCCCCAAAAAAGCACTTTCCCAATGAAACGCCGTAAAGTCCTCCGACCAATTCTCTACCCTGCCACACTTCTACCGAATGGGCAAATCCCAGTTCATGCAGGCGACTGTACGCCTCAATGATATCTTCCGTAATCCAGGAGCCAAAACGCTGGCCTGCTCTGGGAGCCTGGCAGCCTCGCATCACCTGTTCGAATTTCTGGTCGCAGGTGAGTCTGAATTTTCTTTGATTAAAATAGGGGCGCATGCTTTTGGACACTTTCAATTCTTCGGGGAAAAGAACCAGGCGGGAATCCAGCGACCACCAAAGGATGCGCTCTCCCTCGTTGAACCAAGGGAAGATTCCCATGCTGTAGGCCAACAGCAACCGTTCGGGAGAAAGGTCTCCGTCAATGGCGATGACGCCATCTCTATTGGCCAGTTCCGGAGAGGGGAAGGCGATGTTTTCTTTTGAAAGTTGGAAAATAGGCATGGCGCATAAAACAGAAGCGGACTGCAGATAAGAAGCTCTTCATTTGCAGTCCGCTATCGGAGGTTCCCAAAGGGAGAAAATCAGTTTTTATTTGCCGGCAGCTTTGGCGACAATCTTGCCCAATTCTTCTTCGTCGCCAGGCACATAGCCATTATGTTCGAAAATGATATTGCCGTTTTTGTCCGCTACCAGCGTCTGTGGGATTGTCTGGAAATTAAAGGCATTGCGCATTTCTTCCTCGTTTCCGGAGAAGATTGTGAATTCCCATCCTTTAGACTCCACGATACCGGGTACTTTTGGCAATGCTCTTTGGTTGTCAATGGAGATAGCCAGCACCTCGACATTGTACTTTTCCTTCCATTCGTCGTAGTAGTCTGCGACGGCATCCAGTTCTTTCTTACAGGGAGAACACCAGGTCGCCCAGAAATCAATAATGAGCGTTTTGCCGCTGCGGGCAGCGTAATCTTTCAAGTTTACCGTTTTGCCATCCAAGGTTTTCACATTCACGCTTGGGATGGTTTTCTGAGCCGAAGCTACGAGGGAAAAGGAAAAGAGGAATAAAAGAAAAAGTGTCGCTTGCTTCATACTTCTAACTTTTGTTTGGTGAAAAATTATTCTGCGCAATTGTAATAGCTACCTTGGTCATCGGGCGCAATTTGAGAGTGCAAAAATATCTGATTTTCATTTGGATTCATTGAAAAACTTCAAATTAACCTGCCATTAACTACTTTCAAAAAAGACAAAGTAAAACGAAACTAGTCCAACGATGAATACAAGAATCTGGCTGACATCATTTTTTCTGTTATTTTTTCTATCGCAGAACTTCGCCCAGGATGGCGGAGGACAAACGCTGACCAGCGAGGGTGGCCATCTCACCGGCAACTTGGAACTGAACGCTAACTTCTTCATGCGAGACACGCTGATTGGCGCATCGAATACTCCTCAATACGATCGGCAATTGTTCGGCGCCGATTCCTGGCTGAATCTAAACTATCGCAATTGGGGCTTCGATATCGGGATCCGCTTTGACATGTTCAACAATTCAAACCTGCTCAATCCCACCGGCTCTTATACCGATCTCGGAATCGGACGTTGGTACGTCAGTAAAAAGATCCACAACTTAGGGATTACCGGCGGCTATATTTACGACATCATTGGAAGCGGAATTATCTTTAGAGCCTACGAAGAGCGCCCTTTGGCCATAGATCAGGCTCTGTACGGCGTGCGCTTGACTTACGACCTGGCGCCCGACTGGATCGTTAAAGCATTCACGGGCAGGCAAAAACAACAATTCGACACTTACAAAAGCGTGCTTCGGGGGGCTGCCATCGAAGGCTTCATCAGCGCAGATTCTTCCAATCTGTCTTTCGCTCCCGGCTTTGGAGTGGTCAGCCGAACATTAGACGATGGCTCTATGAACAACTTAGTGGCAACTTTAAACACCTACCGACAGGAAGACATCTTTACGCCAAAGTATAATTCTTACGCATTCACTTTCTACAATACGCTAACTGCCGGGGCTTTTTCCTGGTATCTCGAAGCCGCTTATAAAACAAAAGACGCTCAATTAGATCCCTTTGAAGAACGACTCACCGTCTCTGGCAATACGATTCTTGGACGCTATATCCAGAAGAGCGGAACGGTATTTTACTCAAGTCTTAGTTATGCCGGCGGAGGACTAGGCGTCACTTTAGAAGGCAAACGCACCGAGAATTTTGACTTTCGCACTCGTCCTCAGGAAGAGGGAGTTCAGGGTCTATTGCATTACATCCCGCCAATGTCCAGGGTGAATACTTACCGGTTGCCCGCCCGCTATGCTGCGGCTACTCAGTATATAGGCGAACAGGCGGCGCAGGCCGACATCCATTATGCTGTAAATAGAAAGCTAAGCCTCAATGCAAATTTGTCTTTCATCAATAATTTGGACAACAAAAAACTCTATAGGGAGCTTTATACTGAAATGTACTATAAATATAAGCGAAAATGGACGCTGACAGCCGGCGTTCAACTACAGGACTATAATCAAGAGGTTTATTACGGCGAGCCGGACGCTCAGCCCATTAGGAGCATGACTCCTTATGTTGATTTTCTTTATAAATTCAACGCTAAGACATCCATTCAGGTCGAAGGGCAATACATGAGCGTGCAAAAGGTTAAACTCTCTCCATCCCAGGAGGTCAGAGAGGACTATGGCAATTGGGTATTTGGCTTAGTAGAGTTTGGTTTGGCGCCTCATTGGTCCATTTCCGTTTCGGATATGTACAATATTAATCCAGGCAGGATTTCACCTGTGGATGCAGGTTCGGGCAAGCCGAAGAAGATTCACTATCCCCGCTTTGACGTTTTTTATACTTACAAGGCAAATCGCTTTTCTTTAAGCTATGTGAAGCAGGTGGAAGGGATAGTCTGCTCGGGAGGAATTTGCCGTTTGGAGCCTGCCTTCAGCGGAATGAAAATGACTGTAAATTCGACGTTCTAGCTCGGGCAAGAAACTCATTTAAAATTTTATC
>CAZXQI010000123.1:0-10373 GCA_964643005.1 uncultured Saprospiraceae bacterium
AAGGAAGACGAAGTTTTTATCAAATCGGAAAAGCGCAGTTGAGAGAAAACTAAAATCCGGCGCCTTTGCAATCATAAGCTTTTCCTCTGGCATCTCCCCGGGTTTTTCAATCACCTCACCCATTACAATGCAAGAAATACAATACATTGGCGAAGCCCTGATTTACAAGCAGTTGGGTCACTTCGCCGTCATCCTTGGATTTGTTTCCGCCTTAGTGGCCGTCGCAGCCTATTTTTTTGCTACCCAGAAAAGAGAAACTCCCGAATACGCTTCCTGGCGAAAGATTGGGCGCATCTCCTTTATCACGCACGTTGTCAGTCTTTTAACGATTATGACGGCCATCCTGGTAGCCATGATCAACAAGCGCTTTGAATACCAGTACGTCTGGTCGCACGTGTCGGAAGACCTGCCGTTTCGATATATTTTTTCCGCTTTTTGGGAAGGCCAGGAAGGCAGCTTTTTGCTGTGGATGTTCTGGACGGCGGTACTGGGCTGCATCCTGCTATGGAGAGCCGGCAAATGGGAGGCGCCCGTGCTGACCATCGTCGCCCTGACGCAGGCTTTCATCCTGTCCATGATTCTCGGCATTTACATCACCGACGATATAAAAATCGGCAGCAACCCCCTGTTGTTGCTGCGGGATGTCATGGACATTCCCCTTTTCAACAATGCCGACTACGTCCGACAAATTGAGGGCAACGGCCTGAACCCCCTGCTGCAAAATTATTGGATGACCATCCACCCGCCCGGACTGTTCTTAGGATTCGCCTCGACGGTGGCGCCTTTTGCGTACGCCATCGCCGGCTTGTGGACGAGAGAACACAAGGCCTGGCTCAAACCGGCTTTACCCTGGGCATTGTTCAGCGCCGGCGCACTCGGATTTGGCATTTTGCTCGGCGGCGCCTGGGCGTATGAAGCCCTCAGCTTTGGCGGTTACTGGGCATGGGATCCGGTCGAAAATATGTCCTTAGTGCCCTGGATAACCATGGTGGCGGGCATTCACACCCACCTCGTCGCCAAAAACACAGGCTATTCTACTAAAAGCACCTATCTGTTTTATTTAGTCTCTTTTATCCTCGTACTCTACTCCACCTTCCTGACCCGAAGCGGTGTGCTGGGGGAAAGTTCTGTACACGCATTCACGGAAATGGGCTTGGAGGCGCAATTGGAAATGTTCATTTTCGCCTTCCTGATTTTAGGAGCGGGGCTTTATATTTCCCGTCGCAAAGAAATTTATGCGCCCGAAAAAGAAGAAGCGCTCTCTTCGCGGGAGTTTTGGATGTTCATCGGAAGTTTGATTTTGCTATTCTCCGCCATCATCATCACAGCGTCCACTTCCCTGCCTGTTTACAACCAGATCGTCAGGGTCTTTAAACCTGAGTTCGATGGTATCGTCATTACAGACCCGATTACACATTATAATAAATATCAACTTTGGATCGCCGCCTTCATTGGGCTGTTGACGGGCGTGGCTCAGTTCCTCCGCTATCGGGAATTCAACTGGGCGAGCAGGAAGCTCAAAGTGGCAAAGCGCATTGGAATAGCGGCGAGCCTGGCCGCACTGCTGACCATAGCGACGAGTTTTTGGTTAGAATTAGGTCTCTGGCAATTTTGGGCGCTCATGTTCACAGGGCTGTTTACCGCCGTCGCCAACTTAGATTACTTATTCAGCTTTTTCAAAGGCAATTTGAAACTCAGCGGCTCTACCCTGTCTCACATTGGATTTGGGATCATGATTGTCGGCATCATCGCATCGGGACTGAACAAGCAGAACATTTCCCATAATCCCATGGCTCAGGCGGGTCTGCTTGACGAGGAAATGATTCAGCGCAACGTCCTGCTGTTTAAGAACATGCCGATGTACATGAGCGGCTACCGCGTCACTTACGAAAACGATACGATCGTCGGTAATCAGCGCACCTACCAGGTAAACTATGAAAGACTGGACGACAAAGGGAATGTCCTCGAAGAGTTTAAGGTCTATCCAAAAGCTATATACGACAACAAGGTCGTCGAGGTAAAAACCTACGAACCTTCCACCAAGCGATATTTTGACAAAGATATTTTTACGCACATCGCCACCCTGCCTCTGAAAGAAGCCGACTTCAAAGCCGCCCACGAGCAGGAAGAAAATCTGAAGTACGAAACGCTGATGCTGGGTAAAGAGCCTGTTACCATTTTGGATACCATTGAGGCCAATGGGATTACCAGAGTTTTGGAAACGCGGGTCTCCATCGCAGGCATCAACCGCCAGCCCACCAATAAAGGGTACGAGCCGGAAAAGAATGACTTTGCGGTCGGCGTCAATCTGGCCTTTGAAAAGGGCGATACTACCTACTACGCCGAGCCAATGGTCTATATGCGGGAACAACTTTGGGGAACATTCCCCGTTCAGGTCAACGATCTGTCCATGAAGGTAAAACTTCCCGAAGAGGCGCTCATCGCATTGCTGGCAGAGGAGTCGAAGATGAATTTTGAAAAATTTACTTTCAAAACGGGCGACTCCATTCACTTCCACGGCAAGACTATCACTTTTGCGGGGATTGATAAAAGCCCCAACTATCCTTTGGAAGAAGGCGACGTAGCGGTAGCCGCTATTCTGTCGGTGGAGGAAAATGACAATCCTAAAACCTACAGCGCCGCTCCCATTTTCCTGATTCGCAACAACCGCTTTCTGACGCCTATCAGCGAAATTCCTGAACTGGGTCTCTCCTTCTACCTCATAAAGATCAATCCGGACACGGAAGATTTCGATGTAATGATAGCACAGACCGACCCCAGTCTGGTTCCAACGCTGCCGGTGCAGTTGGCTAAAAAGTCCTATCGCACAGACTACATTGTTTTGGAAGCTATCATCTTCCCCGGTATCAATTTGTTCTGGCTGGGTTCCATTCTCATGATGTTCGGGATGTTTGTGGCCATGTTGCACAGGCGAAAAGAGCAACACAAATTTGCTTCTACAAAACCGGCAGACTCATGAAAGTAACGCTCATCGGTGCAGGCAATGTCGGATGGCATCTCGGACGAAAGTTGCGCGACAGCGGAATTGAAATCGTGCAGGTATTCAGCCGGCAGGCATCGAAAGCAGCAGACTTGGCTCGCCAAATCGGAGCAAAGCCCACCCATCGCCTCGAAGAAATAACAGCCGGCGCAGACTTGTACCTGCTGGCCGTCGCCGACGACGCAATTGGGGAAGTCGCTTCCTTTCTGACGGCTCATGGACTGGAGCGGCATCTTCTCGCCCATACTTCAGGAGCCACGCCGATGAACGTTTTCCAAAATGCCAGACACGGCGTATTTTATCCCCTTCAGACTTTTTCCAAAAACAGAGAATCCGACTTTTCCCAAATCCCCTTTTGCATAGACGCCGGCAGCGATGTGGACAGGGAATTACTCTATCTTTTAGCAGGCCGACTTAGCCCAAAGGTTTATAATATTGACGACGCACAACGGGCGGCGCTACACGTGGCGGCGGTTTTTGTCAATAATTTTTCCAACTATCTCTTTCATATAGGACATGAAATTTTGGAAAAAAATAAACTGCCCTTTGAGCTGCTACTCCCCCTCATTCGGGAGACCGTAGGTAAATTAGACAGCGGGACTCCTTATCAAATGCAGACCGGACCGGCCCGGCGCAGGGATCAGGAAACCATCAGGCGGCACTTAGAACTCTTGAAAGATGAACAACAGTTTCGCTACCTTTACGAAATATTGACTGACAACATTTTTAAAACTTATTTTCCTCAGGCATGAGAATTATCGGATATATCGAGCACCCCAATATGAAAATCACCATTTTCAGGACGGACGTTCAGCTCTCTGTCAAATTTGAAACGGGCTTGTACGAGCAAACCTACAAGTTTAGGCAGAGCGAGGGCTTTGGAACGGTGAACGACGTCGCGAAAATGATAGACCAACCCTTTCTCGATTTTGTGGAAGAGGAATTTTCCCGAATGCACAAGGCCAACTATGACGCCTTCAGCCGATACATGCCGAAGACCGAGATGGAGGAATTCGAAGTAATCATCTGACCCATCCCCCTTTACTCTATTTTCCAAAACCCCGCCTTACCTTCGCCCTTCTTTTTTTATTTTAAAAAAATGACTGAGCATGAAGCGTCTGTTGCCGGTAATGTCTTTGCTTTTTTTTGTAGCCTCTTATTCTTTGCGGGCGCAGGTTCAGGGAATCGTGACCGGCGAAAACGGTGAAGCCCTGCCTTTCGCCTCCGTTTACGTGCAGGGCACTTCCAACGGCGCCACGACCAATATGAAGGGCGAATATGCGCTCTCTCTTTCTCCGGGCGAATACAATATTGTCTTCCAATACATTGGCTACCAACAAAAGGTGGTGGCGGTCAAAGTGACCGGCCAGGCTCTGCAACTAAATCTGCGCTTAGAGCCTGAAAGCATTGAGTTGTCCCTGGTCGAAGTCAGGGCGGATGCAGAGGATCCGGCCTATCCCATTATCCGAAAGGCCATTGAAAAAAGGAGATACTACGCCGAGCAAATCAGAACCTACTCCTGCGAGGTCTATATCAAAGGCAGCGTCAAAATCTTAGAAGCTCCACAAAAAATATTCGGCCAGGAGGTTGGGGATATGGATGGCTATTTGGACACGACCGGACAGGGCATTGTGTATCTGTCGGAATCCGTTTCCACTCTGTATTTTCAACAACCCGACCGCTACAAAGAAGTCATGCTGTCGAGCAAAGTGAGCGGCAGCAATCAGGGCTTCAGTTTCAATAGCGCTCAGGACATGGACATCAACCTGTACCGGAATTTTTCAAAATTTGGCAGGAACATTATCTCTCCCATCGCCGAAAATGCACTGAGCTACTATAGATACCGCCTGCACGGCGCCTTTGTGGAAGAAGGCCGCCTGGTTCACAAAATAGAAGTCATCCCTAAACGGGAAGAGGAACCGGTGTACAGGGGATTCATTTACATCATTCAGGATTTGTGGAATATCCATAGTGCCAACTTGAAGCTGCTGGCCGCCAACACTCAAATGCCTTTGTTTGATACGATGAACATTCGGCAGACCTTTGTCCCCGTACAGCAACCGGAGGTCTGGCGCATTTTTACTCAGACCTTTTCCATTCGCGGGGGGCTTTTCGGGTTCAAATTCGGAGCGGACTTCACCGCCATTTACAAAGATTATCAGCTCAACCCCGACCTGGGCAGCCGCTTTTTTGACAAGGCTATCGTACAGGTGGAAAAGGGCGCCAACGTAAAAGACACCGCCTACTGGCAGGAAATACGCCCCGTGCCGCTCACCATAGAAGAGGAAAAGGACTACGTAAAAAAAGACAGCCTTCGCATCATTCGGGAATCTAAATCCTATTTAGATTCCATGGATCGCCAGTACAACAAATTTAAAGGAACAGAAATCCTGCTGGGCTATACCTGGCAGAATTCGTGGAAACGCCGCAGCTTCTCAGTGGAGCCTCCGCTCAACATCATCCAGTTCAATACGGTACAGGGGCTAAGCCTTCAGCCGGGCATCAGCTTCACGCAGTATCTGGACAGGAATCGGTACAGGCGATTTAAAGCAGGCGCCACTGCCTCTTACGGTTTTGCAGAAAAAAAACTCCGGGTCGCCGGCAATTTCCTGTATCGCTTCAATGCCCGAAATTTTGCACGGATGAAGTTAGAAGGCGGACAGGGCATCTTCCAATTCAACGAGCAGGAGCCAATTTCTCCCGCTCTCAACACTTCCTACACGCTTTTCGGCAGGCTCAACTATGCCCGTTTTTTTGATAAAAAATATGTAAAAGGAGAATACAGCCGGGAACTTGTCAATGGCCTGTATGTCGTCGGTCAGGCAGAATGGGCGGCTCGCTCAGCTTTGGAAAATCACAGCGACTACAGCTTTACCTCTCATAAAAAAAGGGAATACTCCTCCAATATTCCGGAAAATGCCCACCTCAGGGAAGAGGACTTAAACACCAGTAAAGCGCTCCGTTTAGGGCTGAGTCTGCGCCTGCGTCCAGGGCAGCAATACATGGATTACCCGGACCGGAAATTTATCCTGGATAGCAAGTTTCCCGACTTCTGGCTGTATTACAGAAAGGGTATTCCGGGCTTCGGCAGCGAAGTGGATTTCGACCAAATTTCGGCGGCCATCACCAAAAGCGATATCCCCATTGGTTTAGTTGGCGTGATGCGTTTTCGGGCAGAGGCGGGGAAATTTATCAACAGCAAGCAAATGCGCTTTCAGGACTACCGCCATTTCCTCGGCAATCAAACCGAATTAGGAAACACTGTCAATTATCTCATCAGTTTTAAAATGCTGCCCTATTACGAATACAGCACGCGGGATGCATGGGTAGAGGGGCATTGGGAGCACAACTTCAAAGGCTTCCTGACCGACAAAATCCCGGGGTTTAGCAAGCTTGGATTTAGCTTGGTGGCGGGCGCCAATTTCCTCTACACTTCCGAACAAAAAGACTACGCGGAGTTCTCCCTCGGATTTGACAATATCGGCGTCGGATTCGCGCGACTGCTCCGCTTCGACGTGGTGAGTTCTTTCAAAAATGGGAAATACGACCGCACGGGCTGGCTCCTGGGAATGGTTCTCACGCTCGACGAATTCTAAGCAGGGAGAGTTTTACAGACAACCCAGTCCCGCACAGCCTGTTTTTTGGCCGGCATCCAATTTATATGGAAAGGGTTTACAAGAGAATTATCCGCAGAGAACTACAATTAAATGACTACTGAATTGTAATTGTCCGGCTAATTGATAACCAGTGCGTTATAGCTTCCTCAGAGCTATTCCGGATCCTCGTCCTGGTTCCTCCAGTCGGTAGCCGTAAGATAGACAATGACAAGGCCGACAATAATCATGAGCAGCCGGACAATCAGACCAAAGGTTAGACCCGGCTTATCAATCCAGGCTAAAAATGTCAGTTGAATACCCACTATCATCAACACCAATGCCGTAAAGCCGAGGAGAAATAAGAGAAAGCCGAGGCTCAGCCAAAATGATTTTTTCATACTTATTAATGTACGTTTGGAGCAGTTCCATTTATTGGAATAAATCAGCGACCAAATTCTAAAATGATTCCTTCCCAGCCAAATACCCGCAAAGAATTTACCCGACTGGCGGCAATTATCATTTGCTGTTTTTTTAAATAAAATAGGATGAAAGTGAAAAAAATAAAATTACCTTCGCCTTAAATCTATTTAAGGTTTTCCATCGGGAAGTAACCTCATCAGCAAATTTCCCTTTTTTCCAGCCGATTATTAGTCTTTTACGAAGTTTTAAAGGCTCCCTGTTCTCTTAAATTTTGTTTTCCAAATTCCCTGTTCCGACCGCCAATTTACAATTGGTGAACTATCTGTCGGAGATTTGCAAATTTTTAAAACTACACGATTAAAATTGCCGTGAATCGGCATTTTGAATTCTTAACCTGACAATGCTAAGGCGTTCAGGCTGCCATCTTTGGTTGAATTATTTATTTTTTAATCTTTTATACTTGAACCATGAAGAATAATTACAGTAAACACGAAACAAAGGGAGATCAACACTCCGACGGGCGATGGCATTGCAAAACGCTGTTGCTCATCTCTTTTACAATTTTTCTGATGGCGCAATTTGCAGATGCCAGGTCGGTCTTCCGAACGAATTACGAGCCAGCCATAACTACCTGCCTGAATGACGCATTTTCCTCAAAGAGCGAAGCGCTCACCGGCTATGATTTATTGGTTGAGATACAAAGCGAAGAGTGCTTCTCAGAAGATTTCTCAGATATTACCGGAGGAAACAGCACAAGTTCAAGCGGTTCCAACACTCTCTGGAGCGATGGTAACGCCAATTTCCCGACAGTTGTAAGAGCTTACCAAGCCGGGGGCGCCGTGAGGCTAGGTACCGGGTCATTTTCGGGTTCTATTGAATCAAAGGAACTAAACGATGTGTCGGGAGATGTTACCATAAAAATCATGGTAAAAGGATGGACGAACATAGAGGGAGATTTGAAGGTCAGCTTAGACGGACAGGAAGAAACCATCAGCTATACGGCTAAGATGGCAGATCCCTTTGAAGAAATCACGATAGACTTTGCGGGAGTCGCCGCAGGCGCCAAATTGAAAATTGAAACTACCGCCAAGCGGGCTTTCATTGACGAAGTGAGCATTTCCTGCGCTTCCGCTCCACCGCCTCCGCCGGAAGAAGGAGAGGTTTGCTTCTCTGAAGATTTTTCAGTTATTACTAACGGCAACAACACAGACTCAAATGGCGCTAATTCGTCCTGGGTCGGAAACTCCAACTTCCCGACAGTTGTAAAAGCTTACCAGGCCGGGGGCGCCGTAAAACTCGGTACCTCGTCAGATTCGGGTTCTATTGAATCAAAGGAACTAAACGATGTGTCGGGAGATGTTACCATAAAAATCATGGTAAAAGGATGGACGAACATAGAGGGAGATTTGAAGGTCAGCTTAGACGGACAGGAAGAAACCATCAGCTATACGGCTAAGATGGCAGATCCCTTTGAAGAAATCACGATAGACTTTGCGGGAGTCGCCGCAGGCGCCAAATTGAAAATTGAAACTACCGCCAAGCGGGCTTTCATTGACGAAGTGAGCATAACCTGCCAGGCTGCCGAATGCAATACTACAGAGGTAGTTTGTCAGGATATATCCGTCAGTTTAGATGAACAGGGATATGCGGACATTGAAATTGAAGATGTTTACCAGTCGGGACAAATTAATTGTCAGGATGTAACTCCTGTCAGCATCAGTCCCAATACTTTCAATTGCGGTGCTATCGGCGACAATCTTGTTACGGTCACTGTTGAGGACGATGAACAAAATACAGCCAACTGTACTGCCACTGTTTCAGTCGTGGATGATATTATCCCTACAGTAAGCTGTAAAGATTATACGGTAGCGCTTGACGAGGACGGCCAGGCGACTATTACTGCTAACGATGTGTACGATGCCGGCTACGATAACTGCGGCACGGTAATTCCCGAAAGCGTAACGCCGAATTCCTTCGACTGCTCTGACATGGGCAATAATGAAGTCGCGCTTACTGTCGTGGACGCCAACGGCAACCATGCCTCCTGTACTGCTACTGTGACAGTCGTGGACAATATCCCACCAGTCGTTATTTGTAATAACTATACCGCAGAATTGAATGCCAACGGTCAGGTCTCCGTCTCCGTCGCCGACATATTTGATCCTCAGAGCAGCGATAATTGCGGAACGGTCACCCCCATCGTTCTTAGCCCGGACAGCTTCACCTGCGCTAACCTCGGCGAAAATTCAGCGACACTCACCGCTACGGACGCCAACCAAAATATTGCCACCTGCACA
The DNA here is from genome assembly GCA_964643005.1 of uncultured Saprospiraceae bacterium. Taxonomy (GTDB): domain Bacteria; phylum Bacteroidota; class Bacteroidia; order Chitinophagales; family Saprospiraceae; genus UBA6168. Next base: position 9,315 of record CAZXQI010000123.1, read on the forward strand.
GTTACCATCACTGTGGTGAATAAGATTGCGCCGACTGTCTTCTGCCAGGATATTATAGTCGCGCTGGATGGCAACGGGCAGGCATCCATTACTCCGGCTGATGTATTTGCAGGCGGCTCTGCCAATTGCGGGGCTGTAAACTGGCAAAGCCTTACACCCAGCGCATTTACCTGTTCTAACTGGGGGTCAAACACCGTTGCATTAACCGTCAACGACGATCAGGGCAATACCGCCTCCTGCACTGCCATTGTCACCGTGGAAGATAATGAGCCGCCTGTGATAAGCTGTAAAAACTTTACCATCGCTTTAGCAGGAAACGGAATCGCTGAAATTTCTCCTGAAGATGTTTTTGCAGGCGGTTCAGACAACTGTGTAACAGTCAACCTGCTGAGCGTAGAGCCTGGTTCTTTCGGCTGCGACGACGTGGGTAGTCATACCGTCACTCTCACCGCAGACGATGGCCATGGCAACGAGGCATCCTGCACTTCCACAGTGACCATTCAGGGCATCACTGATGCTACTACATTTTGCGAGGCGCTGCCAGATAGTATCTCTCTAAATGCCGATGGATACTTTAAATTCACCGGAGGACTGATTGACAATGTTAGTCTGTCTTCTTGTGGTTTCAAAGAAATCAGCTTTAGCCCTTCCCTGCTCTCCTGTGACAATATTGGGGAAAACACCATTGAAGTGACGATCACAGACGACAGCGACAACAAAGTCTCCTGTACTTCCATCATCACCGTAAAACCCTTCGTGAATATCATCAATGTAATTGTGACCAACGAGACCTGCGAAGGTGAAACAGACGGCAGTATTACCATTATTGCCAATGCGCCGGCTGGTAACGATCTACTCTACTCTATCAGTGGAGGATCCTGGTTCCAAAATCCCAATACCTTCAGCCACCTAACGCCTGGAGTTTACAAGATTGTTGTATTGGCTAAAGGCACCAATGGCTGCGAAGCCATCGAAACTGTCGAAATTTTGATGGATAATACACCGCAAATCTGGTACTTAGACGCCGACGCCGACGGCTACTCCCCCGGTCAGACGATC